>JBIIVA010000005.1:0-40597 GCA_044339705.1 Crocinitomicaceae bacterium | reverse complement strand
GAATTCTCATCTAAAATATCTGAACTTAGGATCTTAACAACTGATCCTTCCGGATTCCAAATTTGACAATATACTTCCATTCTTCTTGCATCAAGCATCGCACATATTGCTTTAACTTGATGTTTTTTCATTGCCAAGAAATAGATTGCTTCCAAAGTGGGTATTGAAATGAGTGGAATTTTTAATCCGTAGCAAAGACCTTTAACGCTTGAAATACCAATTCTTAATCCAGTGTATGATCCAGGCCCTGATGAAATAGAAACTGCTGACAGGTCTTTAATGTTAATTTGTGCTTCTCTCAAAACTTCCTCGATGAATAAATTCAGGCATTCACCATGAATATATTGTTCCGAATCTTGTTCTTTAATCGAAATTTCTACTCCATTCAAAGAAATTGCAACAGAGCAAACTTTGGTTGCCGTTTCAATATGCAGTAAATAGTGGTTCATTCTTCTATTTCAAATTTAAATCCTACTCCATGCACATTGGAAATGTGAATTTTTGACTCATCTTTCAAATATTTCCGCAATTTCGTAATAAAAACATCCAAGCTTCTTCCTACGAAATAGTCATCTTGTCCCCAAACAGCATTTAAAATAACTTCTCTTGGAATGACTTGATTTTTAAATTTGTATAGTACCCTTAGAATTTGAGTTTCTTTTTTCGTTAAGCTTTTGATCACTCCATTCGATTTTAGGGTGTAATTTTCAATATCGAAAACATAGCAACCAAGAGAAATTAATTTTTCTTCTGGTTGATCAACTTTTAAGTTAACTCGCTTTAGGAGTGCTTTTACCCTTAATTGCAATTCTTCTACGCTAAATGGTTTGGTTAAGTAGTCGTCACCCCCAGCCTCAAATCCGGCAACCTTGTCCTCTGTCATGGATTTAGCAGTCAGAAAAAGAATTGGTATTTCTGAATTTAATTGACGAATATCTTTAGCAAGAGTAAAACCATCTTTCTTGGGCATCATAACGTCACATATACATAAATGGTAGGTTTCCTCGTTAAATCGCTGAAACGCCTCGACACCATCACAGCAAAGAGAAACGGAATAACCATCAGCATTCAATTGGTCGGATACAACTAATCCAAGATTCACATCATCCTCAACAAGCAATATTTTGATTTTCATAGTTGTTCTGTCGTATTTTGTTTTGACTTGTTTGAAAGATCAAATTTATAAAAAAACCAAGGGCTTTAGAAAATATTCCAAAGCCCCTGGTATCAACCTAACCTACTACTACTGCGCAAATATAGTCATTTTTCGTTTATTAGCTCAAATTAACCTGTTTTTTTTAATCATTTTATATACAACAGTGTTTGTGTTAATACAACGGTTTAAGTCTTTCACACTCGACTTGGTTGTACGACTTTGTAAAAAGGGTTGAATTTCAAGCCATAATAGATTTTTTAATGCATCATTCGAGTTTAATACAAAAACAAGGCTTTATCTTTGTGAAAAAGATAAAATGGCATTCATATTTGTTGTTGATGATGATGAGGACATTCGCGAACTCCTAAAGTATAATTTAGAGAAAGCCGGTCACGATGTTACACTTTGTGAAAATGGGTTGGTTTGTATTCAAAAACTTCAGAAGCGTAAACCCGATTTAATATTATTAGATGTCATGATGCCGGAAATGGATGGAATAGAGGTTTGTGAGAGTTTGAAATCATCTTCGGAAAATAATGACATACTTATCTGTTTTTTAACGGCTCGAAGTGAAGACTACAGTCAGATCGCTGGGCTTGAGGCAGGTGGCGATGACTACGTTGCTAAACCCATTAAGCCCAAAGTGCTTATAAGTCGAGTTCACGCATTACTTAGAAGAAAAGAACTCGTTAAACCCAATCCAGTCGAAGATATTGAGCTGCAAATTAATCGAGAAAAATACATCGTGATTAAAGATGGTAAGGAAGTTCATTTACCGCGAAAAGAATTTGAATTACTTGCTTTATTATCTTCTAGACCAAATTTTGTTTTTAAGCGTGATGTAATTTTAGAAACCGTTTGGGGTACAGATATAATCGTGGGTGATCGTACAATTGATGTACATATTCGCAAACTGAGGGAAAAAATCGGTGAAAAATATATAAGTACGGTGAAGGGAATTGGTTATAAATTCAATGACTGATTTGGAATGATTATTGCCAAAATAAGAAAAACTTAGCAGCTATGAAATCACTAAAATTTAAATTCATTTTAATCCTAATAAACCTTTCTTCTATCTCCATAGCTCAAACGACATTCGAAAATGAATTTGTTCCAGTTCGAAATGAACTTGCTAATTGGGATCCTGCACGAGGTATTTGGTTGTCTGATGCATTAGTCGCTCTTGCCGAACATAAAATAATTCCAGATCGCACTTTTCCTGAGGATTATACACCTTTTCAAATGGCAACAATGATTCCACTTGAACAACGGAGAACTGTTAGTGAGTTAATCAGTAATACAAGGCGGTCAGGGAGTGCTGTTTATTCAAATCATTGGAATGTAGTCGAAATGGTTTTTAATCATACTTACTGTTCAACTTTAACGGGAAGAAGTTACGGCGACCCGCATCTAAGATCATTTGACCAAGCAACTTATTCGTTCCAAACAGTTGGTGAATTCATTGTTGCTAAATCTTCCAAAAATCATTTCGAGGTTCAGGCTAGACAAAGTCCTCAAAATAAAAACTTTTCTCTTAATACAGCAATTGCCTTAAATGTTGCTGGAGATCGCCTTTGTTATTACATTAGAGAAAAACCTGACGGCCACTTTAGTCCGTGGAGGCTTAACGGACAACCTTTGACTTTAAATGGTCGAACCTATTTTCTGCCAAATGGTGGGACCCTCAGTCTTATTGGGAAATATTACACGGTTTCATGGCCAACAGGAGAAAATGTAATTGTAGAAAGTCGTTCAGGGCAATTTGGATTTGTCAATTTGACGGTTGAAGTTTTTGACTGCGATCGGGGTGAATTTGAAGGTTTGTTGGGTAATGCGAACGGAATTTTGGAAGATGATTTCCATGGCCGATCTTCGAATAGACAACGTCCCATTTACGCGTCGTTTTCATCATTTGGAAATCCTATGCTACAACAAGCGACTGTTGCAGCGGAACGAGAGTATTTGAATTTTCTAGCCCGCGATTTCGCTGAGGACTGGCGTGTTACCGATCAAACGACATTATTTGACTACACAAGTGGTACGTCAACAGCGAGTTTTACCGATCGAACTTTTCCCATTGAGCATTTTACCGTTTCGGATTTACCATCTGATCGTCGTGAAGCATCAAGAAGAAAATGCCAAGAAATGGGAATTTCTGCTGATGAAATGCCAGGTTGTATTTTTGATAGTGGGTTTTTAGATTTGACTCCGAGTCCAACACCAATTGCATACAACCCAACGCCCGGCTCTACCTTAAAAAAGCTTGATAAAATTGCAATCAATAACAATTTTGGAACTTTTGATGAGAATCTTAATTCATCAACTCCATTGCCTCTTTCTGAGCCTAAAACGAGGGGAGAAAGTAAGGATCCGATCAATAAAGAATTACAGCCAAAATCGGCAGGAAATCGATCTAATGATAACCCAGTTATCAACAATGGAATTGAAAGCAAGACACCAAAAGTTGTGAATCCTTCCAATAACTCGAATTCGCTTCCGAATAAAACTACCCCAACTACCCCAGTTCGAAAACCCAATTTGAATGGAGGAGGAGTGAAGATAAAAAAAGGGTAAAATAAGTAAAAGGCTACTTTAACCCATTTCTAGTTTTGGGACATCAAGCAGCATTTCCAAAGCCTATTCTCTTTCCTCCTCTTGATTGCAATACGATTTCTTGGTCACAGAATTCCACCAACTTTTCAAAAGTAATCTTTTCGTTTTTTATTAAACTTTCAATTTCAACCTTTCGAATGATGTTATCAATTTGCCCACCAGTTAAATCATATAATTCCGCTAGTTGAATCGCGTCAGACTCATCGATTTTTTCAAGTTTACTTATCCAAATGGAGGCCCTTGCAGTAACACTCGGTTTTTGAAATTTTATTTTAAATAAAAATCTTCTGTCAAATGCTTTGTCAAGGTTTTCGGCAAGGTTGGTAGTAGCAATGAATATGCCTTTGAAATTTTCAAGTTCCTCCAAAAGAATATTTTGAATGGCATTTTCTGTTTGTGCAACACTACTAGATGTATTATTTTTTCTAGTGGCAAGAATCGCATCGGCCTCGTTAAACATCAATATAGGATCTTGCTTACAATCCTTCTTTAATTGTTCATAATCTTTGAAGATTTTTTTAATCAATTTTTCACTCTCACCAAACCACATCGATTTGGATTGACTAATATCAACTTTCATAATTTCACGACCGGAGGCTTTTGCTAATTGAAGGACTGTTTCTGTTTTACCCGTTCCAGGTGCTCCAAACAATAAAATATTCATATTTCGAGGAAGACCTTTATTTGACAATCGACACATAAGTTCTTGATAAGTTTTGTTGTCAAGCATGCATTTAACCTTCTCAATCTGAGCTTTTTCACCTGGTTCATAAAACAAGTTTTTGGAAATAATAGATTCTGGTTTAATGGTATTTTTCTTGTTCTCAGGTTTGATAATATTGATGCCGTGAGTTTTTAAAAGTTCGCCTGTTTTGTCTGTAATGGTTAGCTCCATATCATTGTAGAATCTTCCCTGACTATATTCAACTAATTCTTGTTTTAGCAACTTGTTTTCTCTTGCGTAAATACTTTGTAGATACTTTACTTTTTGAGAGGCAGATCCAAAAAAGGAGCAAATTAAATCATCAATATCGACATAAATACCACCATTCATCGTTTTCCAAATTACGTGGATGTATATTGCGCGATCTGTTTCCGATAAATTCATATTGTAAAGACAATTTATCAATGGAAACTTATTATTTATTTTCAAAATGTCATTGATTTCAGTAAACATTTCATCTGGCTCCGAAGTATCATCAATACATTCGTTAATTATGTCCGATAATTTCCCCATTACTTCAAATTGATCAAAGAACTTATCTTGTTTTCTCTTGGGAAATGGCCTTTGATTCATCAATGCATCAATTATTTCAGCAGGGATATTATAGTGATACCTGCGCATGGCATCATCGGAATATCTTCTTCTTGATTTTCTCCTTAAAATTAAACCTTTGTCTACAAGCTTATTCAATGCGGGTAGATACGGAACCATTTCAAATGGGGTGATATTATAAAAACGAAAAACTTCAATCATGTCGATTGTTTCACCAAACAAGTTCATTGTTGTGAAATTTGAAAAGATAAACGCTTCGTCTTTTGATGATTTGAGGTATGAAGAGACTATTTTAAGCTCGGGACTTAACTCGCGAAATAAGGTTTTATTTAATCCGGAGTTTTGTGATTTCTTATAGATTTTGGAAATAGCATCAAGTAGGCTATTTTCAGGAGTTTTAACTTTTGAATGATTGATAGGACTGGACATAGTTGGGTTTGTAATTTGTAACGATAAATACCTTAACGTCGAATGAAAAGAAACATAACAGTTTTTTCTTGATATTTCTGAAACAATATTTTACTGGATGTAAAGAATGATTTCTTGAAATAAATCACTAATAACTTGACAAACGGGGTAGTGATGTTGTATCTTTGCACCCCTTTCTTTAAAAAAGGTTAAAATACATCCTATGAGTAAAATGAAATTATCGGAGTTTAGCTTCGATTTACCTGAAGAGTTGATTGCGAATTATCCCAGTGAAAATAGGGATGAAGCCAGGTTGATGGTTGTTCATCGCGAATCAGGAAAAATAGAACATAAATTGTTCAAAGATGTGATTAATTATTTCGATGACGGAGATGTAATGATCATGAATAACACCCGTGTTTTTCCTGCAAGGATGTATGGAAATAAAGAAAAGACAGGTGCAAAAATTGAAGTGTTCTTGCTAAGAGAATTGAATCGGGAAAGTTTACTGTGGGATGTTTTGGTTGATCCTGCCAGAAAAATACGTATCGGAAATAAATTGTATTTTGGTGAGGATGACTCTCTCGTAGCTGAAGTTATCGATAACACAACTTCACGAGGAAGAACCTTACGTTTCTTATTTGACGGCCCGTATGAAGAGTTCAAAGCAAAAATCACCGAATTAGGAGAAACCCCCCTTCCTAAATACATTAAAAGAGAAGTTGAACCAGAAGATGAAGATCGCTACCAAACTATTTTTGCAAAGGTTGAAGGCGCTGTTGCTGCCCCAACTGCCGGGTTACATTTCTCACGTGAGTTATTGAAACGCTTGGAGTTGAAAGGAATCAATTTTGCAGAATTGACATTGCATGTTGGTTTAGGAACCTTCAGAACAGTTGAGGTAGAGGATCTTACCAAGCATAAAATGGATTCAGAGCAAGTGATTATTCCTGAAAAAGCGGCGAAAATTGTTAACGAGGCGAAAGCCAACAAACATCGAGTTTGCGCTGTAGGAACAACTTGTATGCGTGCTATTGAAACCTCTGTTTCCACGGAAGGATATTTAAAGCCCTTTGATGGTTGGACAAATAAATTCATTTTTCCACCATATGATTTCAGTGTAGCCGACAGTTTGATTACAAACTTCCATACACCGCTTTCAACCTTGTTAATGATGATTTCTGCGTTTGCTGGTCACGAATTAATGATGAAAGCTTATCAAGAAGCGATTAAACAAAAATACCGCTTTTACTCCTATGGGGATGCGATGTTAATTTTGTAATAAATCTATCGTTATTTGATTGAATAAAAGAGGCGGAATATTTTCCGCTTATTTTATTTTTGTTTGATGTAAAACTTATTGAATTATTTCAACTTACTCGTCAATTCATTTTTCAAGCCACTCCATTCAACGAGGTGCATTTTAACAACACCTACAGGAATTTTGGCACGAACCAAAACTGGAATTTTGTTTTTATCACAAGTAACCCAAAAGTTTACATCTTCTTCACTTTTGAAATAGCGTCCGGTTTGGACTACTGGAACAAATTTGTGGCACTTGAATTTCCCTTTACGAATTTTAATTTCTTCGTCGCCAACGTATTTTATTTTTAACTTATAAAGCTCATCATCCATAAAACAAGGGAATTCAAATATTTTTCCTTTTTTATTACCATTCATCTTTAATGTTCGAGCATAGTAGAATGAGGAGATCATATCCTGAACCCCAATTGGTACTTTGAACATTTTTCCTGCGCCGTTATCAACCTTGGCTTTTTCATGTTTGAACGAATAATCCTGTTTGATTTTATATCCACCTTCGTCTACACGTCGGACAAAAAACCAAGGAAAAATACCTTTTTGATCCAAGTAAGTTTCGTAGCGATCGTCAACTCTATAAAATGAATTAAATCCACCAAGGGTTCTACCAATCCCTATAGCATGAATCAAATCTCTCCCATTTCCTTTTTTTTGCGTATTCTTCAGTTCCAAAATCGCCTCTCCTGCATCCATGAAACCGTAGGTAATTCGGTAACGTAATTTTTCTCCTACTTGAAAAGCTTCATTTTCAACAGTTGGTAAATCTTGTGGCGTTGAACTGACCAAAAGAAAGCAACTCAAAACGATTGTTGTTCCTAATAATAATTTTGTTTTCATGGTCTAGAATTTTAAATCAATTTTCAAAATCAAACAGTATGCCAATATATTTTTTTGATACTTTTGGACTATGCAGGCTTTTGTTAATGGCTTTACCGCATTTTTTCGAGGAGTTGGATTTTCATTCAAGCATTTTCGTTTATGGTATTTGATACCGATTTGTCTATGGTTTTTGTTTGCGGGGTTCTTAACATTTCACATGGGTCGATTTTTAATCCCCTATTTTTTAGATTTAATAGAATCTTCAACAGGGCTTAAATTATCGAATGAAAGTGCCTCTGATTCATTCGAAAAATTTCTGAAAATTGGCATTTCTTGGGGAGTCATTCTTGTTGTTAAAATTCTTATGTGGTATGCCATTAGTCGTTATATGAAATATTTCGTCCTAATTGTTCTTTCTCCCTTGTTTGCTTATTTATCGGAAAAGACCGAAGAGAAAATTTCAGGAAAATCCTATCCGTTTAAACTTATTCAGTTTTTCAAAGATGTAATCAGAGGTATTGGTATAACAGTTCGAAACATGTTTTTCGAAACACTTTTAATGGCAGTAGGAGCCACACTTAGCTTTCTGGTTCCTTTTACATCACCTATTGTAATTCTTGGGCTCTTTTTGATTAATTGTTATTTTATGGGATTTAATTTCTTCGATTATGTCGTTGAAAGAAAAAAATTGAATATTTCCAAAAGTGTTCAATATATGCGTTCGAATAAATTCACGTTACTTGGTTTTGGACTTGCATACAACCTCGTTTCATTTATTCCAATGCTCGACTGGATCCTAGCTCCTATCAGTGCTGCATCTGGGGCTGTAATCGCTGATTCAGAATTACCGGAAGACTTGAAGTCCGATTTCTTTCGACCTAACTAAATTTGTAATTACAGGAATGATTAAATGTCAAATCCGTCTTTAGTATCATTTTCTTTTGTTCCAAGCATTAACCAACTGACAAAACAGCGTTAATAATTACCTGGTTATGGTGTTATTGAAATCCTTGTATAGTTTAATTTCGTTAAAATGAACAATCCTCTTTTGCGCATACTAAAATGGACTTTTGGCATTTTGCTGGGGGTTTTCTTAATCATTACGATTTCTCTATACGTATTCAAGGATAAAATTATAGGGATTGTTGTAACAGAAGTTAATAAGACTCTTTCTGTGCCAGTAGCAGTTAAGAATGTAGACATCGCTTTTTGGGGAAGTTTTCCTAATTTATCAGTTGATTTTAATGAGGTTTATATACAAGATGCTTTTCCCAATCAAAAACCGAAGGATACTTTACTATATTCCGATTGTATACGATTGAAATTTAACCCAATAGACCTTTGGAACAAGAATTACCATGTTAAAGCAGTTCAAATATATCCCGGAACATTGAAGGTTAAAATCAATAAAAAGGGGGAAGGAAACTACAACATCTTAAAGTCAGATACCACATCGAAAAATGAAGCTTTCGAACTAAAATTGAATGCTATTAATTTTGAAGATTTTAGGATTTCTTATTCGAATAAATCAAATGAACAATTTTATTCAACTAAAATTTCGGAGTCTGAGTTATCGGGGGATTTTTCTGCAACAAACTATCAATTAATTGCTGATGGAGAAATGCTTATTATAAAAGCGAAAAGTGGGCAAGTTACCTTTATCAAGAATAAAACATTGGATTACAATTTCGGTATTGATATAAATGGGGAACAAGGAAAAGTTTCTTTGAATCAAGCAGTTGTGAATTTATCGGGGTTACCTTTTGAAATCAATGGATTTGTGAATACTGATAGTGTAAAATTCAATGTGAAATCGAAAAACATCGGGTTGGAAGATTTGGTTAACAAACTATCCGTTGGCGCCATCGATGATGTGAAAAAATTCAACGGATCAGGTGATGTTTCTTTCAATTTGGATATAGCCGGTGGAACTGCATCTGAAGAGGGACTTGCTATAAATTGTGATTTTGGGATTTCAAAAGGCGAGCTAACTGAACCAACACAGAACCTCCGGATAAAAGACATTCAATTGGATGGAAAATACTCGAACGAGGGTGCTTCTGAGCAAGAATTTCTAGAATTAAAAAACATGAAATTTAAAACTACAGGGGGACCTTTTCGTGGAGATGTTCGTCTGAGAAATTTTGAGAACCCACTAATTGAAGGTAAGGCAACAGGAAATATTGATTTAAAAATTGCCAACGCAATTTTCCACTTTCCAGAGGTGGAACAAATTAGTGGAGCTACTCTTGTAAATGCGGATTTTGAGCTACAACAAAACGAGAGAACCGGCTCCATAGATGTCAACAAATGTGATGGAGACGTTTTAATGAAACACTTACGATTGAAACTAAAAGGTGATAAACGAACCTTTGAAAATATCAATGGAAACATTTTCCTCCGTGGTAATGAAGCAGGTATAGATAACGCCTCACTTAAGGTTGGATCGACAGATTTACGTTTAGATGGTATATTTAGAAATATTTTCGATTACCTGAATTCAAAAAAACCATTGGAAACAGAGGTCGAAATCGAAAGTAATAATTTAAAAGTTGAAGATTTAGGGACTACCACAAAAAAAGAAAAAGTGGAGGGTGATCGCATTTTTGTTTTACCGAATGACATTTTAGGTTCTATCAATTTGACTGTTGGTACTTTGCATTATGAAAATCATCGCTTTGAAAATATTCTCGGAAGGATGAATATTCAAAATCATCGTTTGCATTTCCCTCAGATCAGTTTAGTTAATGCCGAATCACTAATTAGTGGGGCGTTGATTATTGAAGAAAAAACGCCGGAAGTTTTTACCATTACAACTCAAGTTGCCACAAAAAATTTAAAATTCAAACCGATGTTTAAGGAATGGGACAATTTCCAACAACAAGTAATTACATCAAATAACATCTCAGGTAGAGCAGAAGCTGACCTCTATTTTTTTGCTCCTTTTGATCTGCGCTCGGGAATCGTTTTGAAAGCCGTCGAATCACGCTTGAATTTAAAAGTGTTTGATGGTCATTTAAAAAATGTTCAGTCGTTCAAGGATATAACAGAAAGCTTGAAAACGAATACAGGGAAATTGATTTTGGGGAAGAAGAACATTGATTTACTCGAAGAAAAACTAAAAGATATTTCCTTTCAAACCCTAGAAAATTCAATTATCATTAAAAACGGAGTGGTGAATATTCCCAAAATGCATATCGGATCATCAGCCTTGGACATGGATGTTTCAGGGGTTCATTCCTTTGATAATGAAATCGATTATCGTTTTGCATTTCGTCTTCGTGACTTATTAAAATCGGAGAAAGATTCTGAATTTGGAGAAGTAATTGACGACGGTACAGGGATAAAAATCTTCATGCGTATGCACGGATCCTTGGATAATCCGATAATCGAATGGGACAAAACTTCTCGAAAAGAACAAGCCAAACAGAATCGCGAGGAAGCAAAAAAAGATGCCAAATCTATTTTAAAATCTGAATTTGGGTTATTTAAAAATGATACGACTGTAAAAGAATATAAACCTCAAGAAATGCCGAAAGAGGAGCTAAAAATTCATTTTGGTCCGGCAACAAAGGAAGAATTTAATGAGGTTAAAAAGGAGAAAAAGGATTCAAAATTGAAAAAGACTCTTAAAAACTGGAAAGAGCAACAAAATCAGGAAGAACAAGAAGGTTTTAAAGTTGGTAAAAGTGGAGGGTGATTTTTTCATGCCAACCGCTTAGAATCTCAATTTCCCCGAATCTTTTTGAGAATCACCACCACAAAATAGTAATAAACTTATTTTTCTAAAACCTAAAACAACCAGCGCAGCAAATCATTTCCGTTGGCATAGATCATAAGACCAAGCAAAAGTACGATGCCGACATATTGTGCGTATTCTAGAATCTTTTGCGGCGCTTCTTTTCCGGTAATTATTTCGTAGAGTAAAAACACCACATGACCGCCATCTAGGGCTGGAACTGGTAAGATATTCATGAAAGCGAGAATGATGGAAAGCAAAGCGGTATTCAACCAAAACGCTTGCCAGTCCCAAATAGGAGGAAACATATTTCCAATGGCAGCAAAGCCACCGATGGACGAAGCTCCTTTCTTGGTGAATACAAACTTGAATTGCGAAACATAATCAGTCAAGGTGTTGGTTCCGTATGAAAATCCAATGGCAATGCTTTCACCAAATCCGTAGTTTTTTTCGTGAATGGCATTTGAATCAATGATGACTTTCGCGTTTGTTTGAAAACCAATTGTCCCTTCCTTCGTGACATCTGATTTTAACGTCAATGTATCCTTTCCTCTCAAAATAGTAAGCTCGGCTGTTTTTCCTCTGCACGCGTAAAGTTCGCTCTGTAAATCATCAAAGAATAAAACGGGTCTTTCATTAACTTTTAGGATTTTGTCCTCCTTTTTTAATTTTGCTTTCTCGGCGGGAGTTCCCGAAACGATATCTGCAACAACATTTGCTTTGGATCGTAATCCGAAAGCGGGTAAAGCACCTGCTTGAAAAAACTCTTGGTCCACTGCTTTAGGTAGAGTGATATTTTCTATGGAACCATCGGCATGTTTAACCTTCAGTTTTCGGGCATCACGCAACAGAATACCTTTATTTAAATCATCTAAGTTCAACACTTTCTGTCCTTCAAGAGACAAAACGATGTCTCCGGATTGCAAGTGGTATTTTTTTAGATAGGGATGAACGCTTAGCCCTGCTTTCAGTTTTTCTTGTTTTAATTCAGTTTGTCCCCACATGGAGATGACACCAATGTAGATGACGTATCCCAAAATTAAATTGACAGTAACACCACCAATCATAATGATTAATCTTTGCCAAGCCTTTTTGGATCGAAATTCCCACGGTTGCGCAGGTTGCTTCATCTGCTCTGTATCCATGGACTCGTCAATCATTCCTGCGATTTTTACATACCCTCCAAGCGGAAGCCAACCTAGCCCCCATTCTGTTGAATGTTGGTCTTCGCTCCATTCTTTTGGTGATACTTTTGTAAACCATGATGTTTTTTTAACGCCGTTAACTTTTTTGTAGCGAAAAATAGAAAGCCATGGATTGAAGAAAAGGTAAAACTTCTCAATTCGCGTTTTAAACAACTTTGCTGGCAGAAAATGCCCTAGCTCGTGCAACGTTACTAATATGGCAAGTGATAAAAATAGTTGGGCAGCTTTAATCCAAAAATCCATGTGTAAAAATTTGAAACACAAATATAAGGTTTATCAATGAGGTGGATTTAGGAAATCATTTGTTAATTAAATCAAATTGAGCGACAAACCTTCCTAAGCAGTGGATTAGGTCGGTAGCGATCTTCACCGTAAAAAGAGAATAATTCCTCAAGTTGAGAAAGCACGTTTTTAGGCCCTATTTCCTTTGACCACGCCATCAATCCCTTTGGATAATTAACTCCTTTTGTCATGGCTAAATCGATATCTTCTTCACTGGCAACTTGCATAAAAACAGCGTCATAGGCCTCATTGATAAGCATGGCTAAAATTCTATTGAAAATTTTTTTTCCAAGTTCTTCATTTTCAGTTGGGGCAGGAAGTGTTGTTCCTTCCGAATAATCATAGTAGCCTCGACCTGTTTTTCGCCCATAAAAACCGGCTTCTTTGTGTCGCTTTTGAGTAAATGATGGCTTGAAACGCGGATCAAAGTAAAAGGCTTGGAAAACGGATTCCGTGACAGCATAATTGACGTCATTTCCGATATAATCCATCAAAGTGAAGGGTCCCATTTTAAATCCTCCAAAGTGCGTCATAGCCCAATCAATTGTTGCAAAGTCAGCAATTCCCTCCTCGTAAATGCGCAAAGCTTCTCCATAAAATGGACGTGCCACGCGATTGACAATAAATCCGGGTGTATCTTTACAAACTACGACGGTTTTCCCCCAATTTTTTATCAATTCAACCGAAGTTTTCAATGTTTTCGAATTCGTTTGAACTGCAGGAATTACCTCAACCAATGGCATCAACGGTGCCGGATTGAAAAAATGAATACCTATAACACGTTGTGCATTTTTCAAAATAGATCCAATTGACGCAATCGATAATGATGATGTATTACTGGCCAAAATACAATTATCGGAAACAACTTTTTCAAGTGATTCGAAAACCTTGTGTTTTATCGCCAAATCTTCAACAATGGCTTCAATGATGAGGTCGCAAGATGCAAAATGATTCATATCAGATGTGTACTGAATTCGACTTTCGATTTCGATTCTTTGGACATCTGTAATTTTCCCTTTCTCAAGCAATTTTAATAAAGTCTTTGTTAAATTAGATTTCGCTCTTTCGAGTTGTTCCGAATTTAAATCAACCAAGACTACCGAATGTCCACTTTGTGCTGCTACTTGGGCAATTCCCGCACCCATGGTTCCGGCACCTAATACTCCTATGGTTTGTTTCATATTTTCTTTTGATGTTCTGACTTTTTGACGTTCTGACTTTAGGATTTTTTGAGTGAACCACTTATTGACAAATGACTTTAGGACTTTTTTTCATTCTGCATTCTACATTTTCCATTCTGCATTCAAAATCTTCAACTCTCAACTTGAATCTTTCAACTCTTCACTAAGACTATCTTCCTTTAAAAATCGGGACTCTTTTTTGTAAAAATGCATTAACTCCTTCCGCGAAATCGTCTGTTTCTCCTGCTTCTGTTTGAATGCGTTCCTCCACGTCTAATTGATCCTCTAACGAATTAAAAAGTCCCAAATTCACTGCTTTTTTAGTCAACCCTAACCCTCGAGTCGGCATTGTCGCAAGATGTTCTGCAAATCTCTTAATTTCCTCTTCAAAAAACTCATCATCAACAACTTTGTAAATCATATTTAGTTTTTCAGCCTCTTCAGCAGAAACTTTATCTCCCGTCATCATGAGAGCCAATGCTTTTTGCATTCCAATCAAACGCGGAAGAAAAAACGTTCCTCCTGAATCAGGAATTAAACCTATTTTAGAAAACGCTTGGATAAACGAGGCAGATCTTTTCGCTATTGTGATGTCACATGCCAACGCGATGTTTGCACCTGCACCTGCAGCAACGCCATTCACAGCTGCAATTACTGGTTTTTCTAATTCTCTGATTTTTAAGATAATTGGATTGTAATGATCACGAACAATTGATTTCAATTCGGGGCCTTCTGGATCAGTTGCCTCTGCCAAATCTTGTCCGGCGCAAAAAGCTTTTCCTTCACCTGTGATTACCACAATACGAACTGATTCATCGATTGCACAAGCATCTAGCGCTTCTTGCAACTGAAATGCCATTTCTTGATTACATGAATTAAAAACCGCAGGTCTATTCAGTTTCAACATGCAAACACCATTTTCTGTATTTCTTAGAATTTCCATAAATCTGTTTTGTATTACAAAAATAGAAGAATTGTATCAATTGGAATTTACAACCTTAAAAGTCGTACTCCACATCCCAAAGATAAAGTCCATGTGCGGGGACGGAAAGTGACGCCTCCTGACGGTCTTTAGCGGCCAAAATAGAAATAATGTCGTTATCTGTTAATTTTCCCATTCCAACATCAATGAGCGTCCCCACGATTGCACGAACCATGTTTCGCAGGAAACGATTAGCTGAGATTTCAAAAAATATTTCCTTTTCAGAGATGAACCAATCGGCACAATAAACCTCACACATATTGGTTTTAACATCCGTATGTAATTTCGAAAATGATCCAAAATCTTTTTTACCAAGTAACAATTTAGCCGCGCTATTCATGGTTTCGTAGTTCAATTCTTGCGGAAAGTAAAGACTCAACCCATCTTTAAACGGATCTTTTTGTTGATGTATGAAATAGCGGTACGTTCTTTTTTTTGCGTCAAAACGCGCATGTAAATCTTTATTGACTTGAATGATATTAAAAACTGCAATGTCTTTCGGAAACATGCGATTTAGCTTAAAAACCAAGTATTGCTTGTCGGCAATTTCAGGTAAATCGACATGAAAAAAGTACTTTTTCGCATGAACGCCAGCATCTGTTCTACCGCAGCCAACAATGGGAACTTCCTTCCCAGAATGCAGTTTAGCAAAAGTATTTTCAATGGCTTCCTGGATGCTGTTTGCATTGGGTTGTCTTTGCCATCCATGAAAAGAACTTCCGTTGTATGCGATTTCGAAAAGGTAACGTTGCATTTTAATCGGCGAATTTAAGAATTAAAGCACAATTTAAATGATTCGGCGAATTTCCATTTTCCATTGTTCAAAATAACGTTCAGCGTGTTTGTATTTAAGTTTAAACATATTGGAACCTGTTACCACTCACACTCCAGTTTATGGTCTGTAAACAAATCTCTGTAAAATTGGCAAAACCACATGTGCCAAGGAGGATGATAAACAAAATGAATTCGCGACCATCTTTCGCTAAAAATAATTAAATTTAGCGATATTAATATAAATTGAACATGAAACGTATTTTTGAAGATTCATTTAAAAGTCAGCTGCAAAGCAACCGAATTTTATTGTTATCAGGGCCTCCAAAAGTGGGAAAGGTTGCTTTTGCGGAGAAGTGTTTTGTCGAATTAAACGTTAGTTATGAAGCAATTGATTTTCGAAATGATAAAATCAGAAAAAAGTTTGACAAACTAACTTTAGATGAACTGCGTTGGTATTTCAATCAACATCCCTTTTTCGTTTTGGGCGATGTTCAATTGTTTGATTCGTTACAAGTTTTATTGGATGAGGTTTTAACCGAAAACATCAGATCAACATTCATTCTTTGTTGCGCTTTTGAGCCACCGATTGTACATGAACTCAAAGAGGCACTGAAATGGGAAGGGTTAGAATTTTATTTTTCCGCACCAACCTATTATGAATTAACTCAAGAATTTGGAATGGTAACGGAAGAGCAGCGGCTCGAAAAAAGACTCGTATTTGGATCGTATCCGCAGATGACGGATTTACCTGAAAATAGTTTTGAAATTTTGACTAAAATCACCGATGAAATTGGCTCTTCAACGAAACTTGGCGCTGATGATCGCGTGAATAAAAAAGATGCCATGATTCGCATTCTGCAAACTGCGGCTCACCTCATCGGACAGCCAATCTCTTATAACCAAATTGCTGAACGTGCTGGTGTAGATAATGAAACAGCCGAGCGCTACTTGAAATTATTTGAAAAAGCACATTTGTTGTTTCTTTTGCCGAGTTTTCATTCGGAACAGAAATATGAATTAAAGAAAACACATTTGATTTATTTTAGTGATAACGGCATTCGAAATGGAATCATCCAAAATTTCAATCCGCTAAATATGCGCATGGACGAGGACTTATTATGGAAAAATTGGCTGATTGCGGAACGCATCAAATGGAACCGAATCAATGGTAAAAAAGGTGAATATTTCTTTTGGCGCAGTCACACGCGTCAACAGTTGGATTTCATTGAAATACAAGAGAATTCCAAACAAGCGTTTAAATTTTCATTGGAAAAGAAAAAGATGCTGAAAGAATCACCATTATTCAAATCATATTATCCGGATGTTATTTTTAAGCCCGTTAATCGTTCTACTTATCTTACGTTTTTAACAAGAAAATAAATGAAATTTCTACAAGAACTCGCTTCACACATCAAAACTAAAAACTACGATTTACGATCGTTGACCATTATTTTGCCATCCGAAAGAGCCACCAAGTATTTAGTGGAAGCACTTTTAGCGGAATTTGGAAAACCCATTTTTTCGCCTGAAATTACAACCATTGACCGCTGGGTTAAAAAACATTCCAAACCAATCATCGATAATACAAGGCTATTGATTCGCCTATTTGAAATGTATCGAGAAACCGATGAAGGTCGTTTTGTCACGTTTGAAGAATTCATGACTTGGGGCAACATGCTCTTGAGCGATTTCGATGACATTGATCGCTACATGTTAGATTACGCGCAAGTGTTTAAAAACTTGAAAGCCATTAAAGAATTGGAAAGCTGGAAAATCGATGAGGAAAAGTTCTCTGCTTCGCAAAAAAAATTCATGGAATTTTGGGAACGAATTCCGAAGTATTACGGCAATCTCCACCAAAAAATAAGAGAAAAAGGATTCATGACAGCAGGTCTCGCCTATCGTCAATTAGCAGAAAATCCTGAGC
This sequence comes from Crocinitomicaceae bacterium, assembly GCA_044339705.1. Taxonomy (GTDB): domain Bacteria; phylum Bacteroidota; class Bacteroidia; order Flavobacteriales_D; family Crocinitomicaceae; genus UBA952. The sequence continues at coordinate 22,915 of JBIIVA010000005.1, read as the reverse complement.
CCCTTTTTGAAAAAAATGAAAATCAATTCTTCATATTTGCTGGTTTCAATGCACTTTCTTTGGCGGAGTTAACTATCATCAAAAAACTAATTCGCCGAAATCGAGCCGAATACATCGTCAATGCGGACAAGTACTATTTGGAAAATCCAATTCATGAAGCTGGAGCTTTTCATAGAAAAAACTTGGATTTTCTTGAAATTAATGATCCTGTTTTTGTTTCAGATGAATTGAGTCATAAGGAATTGAATATTCAGGTAGTCGAATGCGCCCAACATACCGGACAAGTTAAGGTTGCCGCAACTGAGTTGGAGAAATTATCACCAGATGAAATCAATGAAACCTTGGTTTTGTTGAGCGATGAGTCACTAATTGGCGCGATGGTTAAAAACATTCCCGCTAGTGTTGGGAAAGCCAACATCACCTTAGGGTTACCACTTAGTCAAACACCTATTAAATCGTGGGTAGAATTAATTTTTGACATACAAGAAAACAAGAATAGATTCAAGACAGACGCATTTTATTTCAAAGATCTTCAACGTTCAATAAATAATGTCTTAATCCTGGCTGCATTAGATGAAAAGGAAAAAAATCAATTAATAAAACTAGAACAAGAAACCATTCGGAAGAATAAAATTTTTCAGCGATTAGATACCTTACAAATTGGTCAAACTGCAGACTCCATTTTTCAGATCTTGACGAACAATTGGCACAACGACTGGAAATTTGCTATGAGCCAAATTCGAAAATTGAATTCTATATTGTTGGAGTCATTTCATATAACATCGGAATTTGAACGCAACATTGTATTAATTTTTGATGATGCCTTGCTTGAATTTCAACGAATAATCGAGGAAGGAATTCCGGAGATGAATTTGCGAAGTTTCAAATCCTTGTTCTACCAACATTGGAACCGAAAGAACATGGCTTATCACGGAAATCCAACGAATGGGCTACAAATAATGGGGCTTCTTGAAACACGTTTAATGGATTTCGAACGGGTTTTTGTTCTTGGATTCAACGAAGGGAAATTACCGGGAACTAATCCTGTTAAAACGATCATTCCCATGGACTTACGCTATGGATTAGGGCTGCCATCAACGCGCGACAAACAAGGAATTTTTGCGCATCACTTCTACCGCTTGCTACATCATTCTAAAAACATATTAATCACTTATACCACCGCAGCGGAACAAATAGGTAGCAACGAGGCCAGTCGTTATTTACTTCAATTGAAATTGGAATTGGCAAAAATTAATAAACACGTCAACATGTCAAACCAATTCTATACTGTTCCATTTCCAGAGCTTACCGAATTGCCATCCAATGTCGTTGATAAAAAACCTGAAATCATCGAACGATTAGATTCGTTCTTTGAACGTTCAATTTCAGCCTCAGCATTGAATAAATACTTAACATGTCCCTTGGATTTCTATTATCGATATCTTGTTGAATTTGGCGAAGAAAAATCCGTTGAAGAGGGCGTTGAATCAAACACGTTTGGGTCATTTATTCACAAAACGTTGGAATTGCTATTCAAACCATTTGCTCAGCGAGATCAAGAGGGGAATTTTATCACACCTCCACCTCCAAATATATTACCTGCCGATATTGATAATATGTTAGATACTTATCAGGCGATACTACATGGGTTATTTTTGGAGTTTTTTAGTGGTGACGAGAAATTATTTAAAAATGGAAAAAACTTATTGAGCTACGAAATGGCGATGGAAATTACCAAGAATGTATTACAAAAAGAAAAAGAATTTCTTTCGCATACATCTGAATTAGTTTTTATTGAGCAAGTTGAAGCGGTCATGAGCACCAAGCAAGAAATTAAACTCAATGGTAAATCAAAACAGATTAAATTCAAAGGTTACATTGATCGAATCGATCGGATTGGGGATAAATACCGAGTGATTGACTACAAATCTGGAAGGGTAAACGATGAAGATGTTAAATTTAATTTGCTCGAAGAAGGGTTGAAAAAGTCTTTTTTAAAGACAAAACATGCTCTTCAGCTATCACTATACTGTTTGTTTTTTAAAGAAACATACAATTGCTTACCCGATCAAGCAATAATCATGTCTTTGGTAAAAAGTGAAAAGTTGTTTGTTTTGAGCTATGAAAAAGACATAGAGGGAATGACTGAAGTTTTTCATGATTTAGTCGAAGAGTTACTTAATGAAATTTACAATTTAGACATTCATTTTGAGCATAGTACCGACGCGAAATATTGTGGTTATTGCGCATAAAAAAACCTGAAAAGAAAACTAGAAACAAGTATGTTGCTAACGATCTTTTCAGGTTACTGCAAGTTAATATAAAACCAAAATGAACAAACGTTTTTGTCCGACATTTTAATGACGAGAAAGCTTTTATGAAGGTTGCTTCAGAAGCAAAAAATTAATAAAGTTCTAATTTTAATGAAGAACGATAATCTTTGATTTCTTCTCTGTTTATTTTATGATCCGCATTTTTAAGGAGGTTCAATAAGTAAAGTAAATTGTCCTTATCGTCGATTTCAATCGGATACTCATTGCCGTCTTCATCTTCCTCATACTGCGCTTCTACGTCAAAACATTCGTTTTCTGAAATAAACTCGTAGGTCAAACGAAGCACTTTAACAACTAAAGGGTCTTGTTCCTTCATTGCTAACTCACGCAAAGCCTTTAAATCCTCGATCAATTTAGGAGCTTCAAGCCCACTCTTCTCTACTTTTTTAATAATCGCGTCAAGTTGTTCGTTAGCAATCGCAGTTTTCATAAAATTTATTTTTCGCGACAAAGGTAATTAGTTTGTGTGAATTATGAACAATCCATTATAGACAATATCACGATTTGATGAGAAATTTAGAATGTCTATTCGCTAAATTTGTAACATGCAGTTTTTCATCCAAGCTTTCAGTATTGGTTTTCTATTGAGTATTTTGGTAGGGCCAGTATTTTTTATATTGCTTGAAACAAGCATTACCAAAGGTTTCAGAGCTGCAATATCATTTGACCTTGGCGTTTTGCTTAGCGATGTTCTTTACATATTAATTGCTGTCATGTTTATGGAGCAAATCAAAGGGCTAGATACAGCCTCAAACAAAATGTTATTTGGCTTTATTGGTGGAACCATTTTCATTATTTACGGATTATTTACTTTTTTCAAAAAACCGGTAGTTATTGAAAATAGCTTAATTGAGACCAATGTTGTTGTGAATATGCCTGTCACCCAAACAAAAGATTACATCATGCTGGGAGTAAAGGGCTTTCTTCTGAATTTTGCCAATCCACTGGTCATATTTTATTGGTTGAGCGTTGCCTCTTTTGCCAATCAATTTGCTCCCGATAAATCAAGTATTGGCTGGGTTTTTTTATTTATTTCAATTGTTTTGTTTACCTTTTTTGGTGTTGATATGCTAAAAATTCTGGCAGCGAAAAAACTCAGACCATTGGTTAACCCAAAACTTCTTCAGGCATTAAATAGAGTGATCGGTATTGTATTTTGTTTGTTTGGTGTTTTCTTGATTTTACAAAACGTGATTCATAAACCGTAACGAATTTCCCTTTCAATATTTAAATCACATGAGGATTCTGTTTTGTTTTTTGATTTTCCCGCTCGTTCTTTTAAGCCAAAAAGTTCAAAGTGAGAATTTGACGCCTAAGGTAAGGTTGTATTGGGATGCCGAGAATAAGAAAATTCAGGCTACTGGTTCCTACTTCACAAGTGAGGTTTTCCCAACAACAACTGAAAAACACGGCAAATGGCTTTTTTATTCCTACACGGGAATTTTGGAGGAAGAATCTAACTTTTACCGCAACCGAATGCATGGCAAGCAAACTCTTTATTTTCCAGATAAAAAAGTAAAAAGTACTTCATTCTTCGTTTTTAACGTTCCAGATAGCACCTACAAAGAATGGAATAAAGATGGAAAACTAATTATTTCGGGAAATTACATGATGGGCAGCCCGGAAGGCAAATGGGAATACTACTATGATGATGGGCGTAAGAAGAAAGTTGAGCAAGTGGTGAATGACACGGTTTGCCTCATGCAATATTGGGAAAGTGATTCAGCGCAAACTCAAACTGTCAAGGATGGAAATGGGTACATTCAAACTTTTTATATTAATGGTTCTCCGAAAGAATACTACACCTTTGAAAACGGTTTGAAAACAGGGCCATTTTCCGAATACACGGCAGGCAGAATGCTTTCTGTAGGCGGCGAATTTCTTGAAGGTAAAAAGCACGGGACGTGGGTTTTTTACAGCATCAATGGTGTTTTGGAGAAAAAAGTAACTTATAATAAAGACTCCTTGGATGGAGAATACCTTGTTTTTTTTGAAAATGGTGATACGCTCACAAGCGGATTCTACAAAAATGGTTTGAAAATTGGAAAATGGATCTGGAAAAATGACACAGGAAAACTCGACATGGAGGGTACTTTTGAAGATGGTTTACAAAATGGGGCTTGGAACTATTATTTTTCATCAGGAGAACTTTCATATAAGGCAAATTTCTTAAAAGGTAAAAAACATGGTGAATGGTATTATTTCTACAAAAACGGAACGGATTACCGATTAGGTTCTTACAAAGATGATTTACGAGAAGGTCTTTGGCAAACTTGGTACGAAGATGGAACATTACTCATGGAAGGAAAATATGAGCATGGAAAAGAGGAAGGAGAATGGAGTAATTACTGGGATAATGGTGTGCTAAAAAATAAATCAACATTTAAGAAAGGAAAATTAAATGGCAATTGGATTTCTTACACGCCTCAAAAAACCTTGGTGCTTGAAGGGAAATACAAAGAAGACTTGAAAATCGGAGAATGGCGCGACTACTACAACAATGGTCGATTAAAAGAAATCAATATGTACAAAGTTGTTAAAGCCAAAGACAAACAAAATGACATTCTAATTCTTGGAATGAAGCAATTAGTTAGTGTTCCTCACGGAAAACATGAAGCCTATTCCCAATTGGATTATCAAATAAAAGCAAAAGGACAATACAAGAGTGGGCTGAAGCACGGAACTTGGTATGATTATTATCCGGGGGGAGTTATTCCCACTCACATTACTGAGTACAAAAAAGGAAAACTTCATGGTGTAATGAAAGAATTTGGTCGAAGAGGGGAACTACACAGTGAAATTCATTACAAAGATGGTTTGAAAGATGGTTGGTTTGTTATTCTGGATAGGAATGGAAAAGTTTCCGTTCAGAAAATGTTCAGCAATGGGGTCGAGGTTCTTCGTAAAGGTGAGTCAGATCCATTTTCACCGGACTAAAATTCGAATTGCCTTACTTCTTTCGAACCAGTCTGTTCGTTTATAATCAATTTTATTTTTGATCTTATTTTACCCAAGCAGAAAAAAGCATAAAACTACGAAATAGCAGCGAAGCTAAAAAACTGCTTTTTTCAACTTTCATATGGCTTTTTCTGCGGAATACTTAGTCCTATCGCTTCATGTTCGTATAGTTTATTTTCAGAAAAACATTTTATTTTTGTAATCAATCACATTGAAAATCAATTGTTTCAAAATCTTAACAAAACCTGGAAGTTTATTTTAATTGTTATTATTTACACAATTATAGCGCTCATAGAATGGTCTCTACATAGTTTGAGTTTAAACTGTAAAACAAGTATAGTATTCGTTTTAATTACACTACTAGAATGTTGCTTGTTAATGCTATCGGGATTCTTTTACTTTCAAACCTTTAAATACCATAGACTTTGGAGATCCTACTATCATAAAACACACTATGAATCTCCTCATTTTTATAAATACATCGGTGTTCCAATCTTTCAGTTTATTCTTATTAATAGCTTTATGCGTTATGTTAATCCAAGGGTTTATTTAAAGGGTAGAAATCGAGAATATGTTAAAATTTTTCACGAAGAGACAAAACAGTCCGAAACAGCTCATATTCTTTCTCTTTTTGTAACATTCCCGGTGCAGCTAGATTATTTCGTTTGGGGTAAAATGATTTGCTTTTGGTCTTTGACTGCTTTTAGTATATTCTTTAATATTTATCCTATTCTTCTCCAACGGATGAATCGATTTATTTTGGAGGATCGATTTAAGAATCTTCTTGGAAAATAACTCTTGATCTTTTAACCTCAATCCAATCCAAAATCGAATTCAGTTTGGCTATTAGTTATCGATTCTTGCCAGGTTAAAACAATTCATCTGCTTTTAGAGTAAGTTCGTTCATTGAAATTTAATTAAGTAGGGTCTGCTGAAAAAGTCAGAAAAGGATTAGAATCTAGGCGCAGTTCATTAAGGCATATACGAATATGCCAATATGACTGCAACGAAGAAGATGATTCTTTACTGGCTATCGAACAAAAATATGCATTTCAAAAATCGAGATGCACGTTTTTTCCAGAAAACAACTCGAAAACCTTGCGCTTGTAATCTCAATTACTGCTTTATATTGCTATAAATCAATAGGTTCGAGTTTTTCAGCAAGCCCTAAGTATTGCAAATTCATGACAATACTTAATTTTGCATCAAAATTAAAATTATGTCCAATGCTTTTTATAATGTTCCGGTTGCAATCAATGAACCGGTAAGATCATACGCTCCAGGTTCTGCTGAACGCGTTTCACTCCTCGCGAAATATAAGGAAATGTATAACCAAGAGCCCATTGATGTTCCACTTTACATTGGTTCCGAGCAAATTAGAACTGAAACCAAAAAAAAGCTTACGCCTCCACACGACCACCAAAAAGTATTAGGACACTATAACATTGGAACAGCTCAGCATGTTGAAAAAGCCATAGAAGCGGCTTTGGAAGCAAGAAAACAATGGTCAGCGATGCCCTGGGAAGAGCGCGCCGCAATATTTCTGAAAGCAGCGGACTTACTTGCAGGTCCCTTCAGAGATAAAATGAATGCCGCTACGATGTTGGCACAATCAAAAAATGTTTTTCAATCTGAAATTGACGCGGCATGTGAGATGATCGATTTCTTCCGCTTCAACGTGCAATACATGACGCAAATCTACAAGGAGCAACCGCAGTCAATGCCAGGAATTTGGAACAGATTGGAGTACAGACCTTTGGAGGGTTTTGTATTTGCGATTACTCCTTTCAATTTTACGGCAATCGCGGCTAATTTGTGTGCGGCTCCTGCGATGATGGGTAATGTTGTTGTTTGGAAACCTGCTGATTCACAAGTTTATTCGGCGCAAGTTATAATGGAATTATTCAAAGCTGCTGGAGTTCCTGATGGTGTTATCAATATGATTACTGTCGATGGGCCGGTTGCCGGAGATGTTGTCTTCAGTCATAAAGACTTCGCAGGCTTGCATTTCACGGGTTCTACAGCTGTATTCAAACACCTTTGGAAAGAAATCGGAAACAACATTGAAAAATACAGAACCTATCCACGCATCGTTGGTGAAACGGGTGGAAAAGATTTCGTTTTAGCTCACAAATCGGCAATACCTGCCGAAGTTGCTACCGCCATGTCAAGAGGTGCGTTCGAATTCCAAGGACAAAAATGCTCAGCTGCTTCACGAGCGTACATTCCGTCAAACATTTGGCCGGAGGTAAAACGCATTTTGGTTGAGCAAGTTAATTCATTTAAGGTTGGACCAACCGATGATACAAACTGTTTCGTAAACGCCGTCATTGATGAGCGAGCTTTTGATAAAATTGCCAGTTATATCGATTACATCAAAACTCAACCTGATGCGGAAATCATTACAGGTGGAAGCTACGATAAGTCGAAAGGATATTTTATCCAACCAACAACTGTTGTGACAACCAATCCAAAATTCAGAACGATGTGCGAAGAAATTTTCGGACCTGTTTTGACCGTTTATGTTTATGACGAAAACAAATTCGAAGAAACCTTGGATTTAATCGATCAAACTTCTGATTACGCATTAACGGGCTCCATTATTTCACAAGATCGTTACGCTATCAATTTGGCAACAAGAAAATTAGAAAACGCCGCTGGGAATTTATACATCAACGACAAACCAACAGGTGCCGTTGTCGGACAACAACCATTTGGTGGAGCAAGAGGTTCAGGAACTAATGACAAAGCTGGCGCTATGATGAATTTGCTTCGTTGGACTTCTGCTAGAACAATTAAAGAAACATTTGTTCCACCAACTGATTATCGATATCCGTTTTTGGGCTAGGAATTGAAGAAGTTTTATGTGAACTAATTAATTCGAGAGATTCATTATTTCGAATAAACAATATAATTGAATGAAGAGATTCCATATCGGCCTTATTATCTGTGCGGTCCTATTTATCTCTTCAACAAACTTTGTATGTTCTAAAAGTGATTTCAATGATTTTAGATCGGATCCAGTTATTCACTCCAAAAGTCAAAAAGCACTCGTTTTATGGGAGCGATACGTTTCCAATTCGATTGATTCACTTAGTATTCTTGGTGTTGAACTTTTAAGGGAATCCAAGAAGCTAAATTACGATTTTGGAATCGCTGTAGCGAATCGCATTTTGGGATGCTTTGATGTGCGAACAGGGAAAATTGACAGAGGAATTCGCTTACTGAAGGCGTCTAAAAACTATTTTGTTTCAAGAAATGATAATGAACTCATTTGTGAATCCATGAATGAACTTGGAATTGCATACTTTTTGAAAGGTGACCTTGAAACCGCTAAAAGTTTTTTTCAATCCTCATTGAAATTTGGAAAAGAATCACCAATTGAAACAAATCGCTTTTTAGCTCAGATTAATTTGGCCAAAGTTTACGCTGAGCAAGGAAAAATTTCAGAGGCCAAATTCTTGATTCAAGATTACATTAAACAAGCAATTATCTTGAAGAAATGGGAATCTGTTAGCAACGCCTATTCACTTCTTGGTGATATAGCTCTTAATGTAAATCAGATTCGAACGGCAAAAAATTATTTTAAAAAACAAATCAGCTTTGCAAAAAAAGCAAAATCCTATTTTTACATTACTCGCGCCATTAACAACCAAGCTATTTTGTCCTATTATGAAGGAGATTTAAAAATGGCGTTGACTCAGTTTGAACTCGTTCTGAGACGAAGAAAGAAAGAGAAATTCGCGTTTAACATCTACGATGCCTATTTTAACTTAGCGAGCTTTCATTATGCTAATAACTTGGAATTAGCTTTGAAATATGTTGATTCATGCTTTCAAATTGCGAAAGAAAACAATTTACTAAAACAAGAATTGGAAGTCTATGATTGGCGCTACCAACATTTCAAAGACGGGAAAAATAAGCATTTGATTGATTCCATGAAAACAGTTATCGTGGATTTGGAAAAACGAAATGAACGAGTTCGAAAAGAGCTTGACCTTGAAAAGATTGATTCTCACAAGGAATCTCATTCATTAAAAACCTGGTTATATTGGAGTTTTTGCTCTTTGGCTCTGCTCTTAATTGGTCGTTATTTAATCGTTCGCAAATCCGCATTAAATATTAATTGATCCGACCAGCGTTATCCGATTATCCTTACCTTTGAAACATCATGTTTCTCTCCAAATTAGTCCTTCACAATTTTAAGAATTACGAACTTTTGGATTTGGACTTGTCACCCGGAATCAATGGTTTAGTTGGGAAAAATGGAAGCGGTAAAACCAACATTTTGGATGCCGTTCATTACCTCAGCATGTGCAAATCTTATTTGAATAACATTGATCGTCAGAACATTCATTTTGAACAGTCCTTTTTCTCAATTCAAGGGAATTGGGATGTGGAAACCAAACTTGTTGATGTCCATTGCGCTTTTAAGTTGGGAGGAAAAAAAGTGATTAAATACAACAAAAAACCATACGATAAAATCACAGAGCACATTGGTCGCTTTCCTGTTGTTTTCATTTCGCCTTATGACGGAGATTTAATAGCCGATGGAAGTGAAATGCGCCGAAAATGGATGGACGGGATTTTGGTTCAGCTCGACAAAAAATACTTGGAGGATCTTCAACGCTATCAAAAAGTATTGGAACAGCGCAATGCCTTGCTTAAAAACATGTATGAACATCGCCTTTTTGATCGGGAATCAATCGAGGTTTGGAACATTCAGATGGTATCTCTTGGGGAGCAAATATTTGAAAAAAGAAAGTTGTTTTTGGAGGAATTCATTCCTGTTTTTGAGAAGTTCTACTATGAAATTGGTGATGACAATGAAGGCATTGGCTTGGAATATCGATCTCAATTGAAAGATGGGGATTTTAGTCGATTGTTGGCAGAAAGCGAAAAAAAGGATGCCTTCTCTCAATTCAGCAATGTTGGTATTCACAAAGACGATTTAATTTTCACGATTAAAGGTCACCCTGTGAAAAAATTTGGCTCACAAGGTCAACAAAAGTCCTTTTTAATCGCGTTACGCTTAGCGCAATATGACTATTTGAAAATGCACACGAATTCGAAACCAGTTTTATTGCTAGACGATATTTTTGATAAATTAGACAATGAGCGTGTTGAAAAATTGATACGTTTGGTTACTGCTGATTATTTCGGACAGGTAATTGTGACAGACACCGACGAACGACGCATGAACGATTTATTTCAATCTTTAGCTATTGAGAAAAAACTTTTTCGGGTTGATGATTCTCAAATTTCGCAAATAAATCTTTAAATTAGAACATGAAAGAGGATCATCGTCGTTCCGCAGAGGAGCAGCCTTTGAAAGAAGTAATTGATAAATTCCTCAAAGCATATGCTTGGGATGGAAAAATGAAGGAAATGGACGTTGTTGCTGCCTGGCCTGAATTGATGGGAATTGCTGTTGCCAATCGAACCAAAGAAATTCGAATTCAAAACAAGAAACTTTATCTAACCATTGATTCTTCGGTAATGCGCGAAGAGTTGCTTTTAGGAAAGCAAATAATTATTGACCGATTGAACGATTACGCCGGACAAGAAATTGTCAACGATATTTGGTTTGCTTAAATTAGTCGAGATTAGTTTTTGTCAGCTTTCGTATACTGAAACAACCAATTATACATCTCGTCGGTTCTGAAAACCCGCTCCAAAGAACCATGATCAGCTCCATTGTGAACGGTGTATTTCAAGTTTTCCCCACCATTACAATTTTTAATCGCATTCACAATTTTCTCTGATTCTGATATTGGAACCGCTCGATCTGAATTTCCGTGTTGAATCCAAAGGGGAATTGTTGCTAAATCGCAGCCATCATTTGGATTTCCTCCTCCGCAGAGTACAACAGCTGCTGTAACCACTTCTGGATAAGTTCCTGCAAAACGAAGAGTCCCGTATCCTCCTAAACTCATGCCAGCAACATATACTCGGTTTGTGTCAGTATCGAATGTACGCTGAACGAACTTTAATACCGACATAATTTTTTCAGGTTCCCACGATTTTCCTGCCATTACTTGTGGTGCAACAACGATAGCAGGAACTTTTCTCCCTTTTTCAATTTCATGAATAACGCCATATTTTTTTACCAAATCCAAGTTGGATCCGGAAAGACTTCTTCCGTGTAAAAAGATGAGTACAGGCGGCTTACTTTTCAAAATGCTATCAGCAGGTAAATGAAGTAAAAAAGGATAATCAGCTTGGTTACGAATTGCTTGTAACTGTGAATAAGCATTTGATATTGAAAATATTAAAACAATTATGAGAGCAATTTTTTTCATTCCCCGAAATTACAGTTTCAATGTGCCTCTTCAAAAAATTATTTTCAACACACACAAGATTTTTTACACAAAGACTTTAGTTACTTAGGGTCTGCTGAAAAAGTCAGAAAAGGATTAGAATCTAGGCGCAGTTCATTAAGGCATATACGAATATGCCAATATGACTGCAACGAAGAAGATGATTCTTTTCTGGCTATCGAACAAAAATATGCATTTCAAAAATCGAGATGCACGTTTTTTCCAGAAAACAACTCGAAAACCTTGCGCTTGTAATCTCAATTACTGCTTTATATTGCTATAAATCAATAGGTTCGAGTTTTTCAGCAAGCCCTACTTACTTTAATTTTCACGTATTTTAAACATTTAGCCCACCGCGAAACCAGCGCTTATGCCCCCTGCTCTGTCGAACCTGCCTTTAGGGGTTTAATAAAACAAAAGCTTTAGTTTTCAATTTTGTACGAAATCCCGATACCTAAAACTGATTTAAATTGTGTCCGAGGTCCGATGTTCCCCTTGGTGTCTCGAATTTTAACATCATCATCGTATATTAAATTCCACTGTGCGAGTGCTGAAAAAAGCGAATTAATTTTGAAGTTCAAAATGAGCTCTGCATTAACATCAATATTCTGAGGGTTAACCATATAGTTACTAAATAGCTCCAACTTTGTGCGCATCTCGATGTTCTTCATAAGTGTCGTGTTATATCTAAACTTCAAATAGGCGCCATATTCCTGCCTTGACTTTTTGCCTTTTTCAACTCCAAAAACACCTAGATTTGACAAATAATCATTTAAAACAAAAGTTGACTTTTCAGATAAAAAAGAGGTGAATATCGAAAAATTTTCTTTCGGACTGTAGTCAATTCCCAATGCAAGATTCAAATATCCTGGTGCCATGAAGCTAGACACAATAACGGAGTCGTTTGGATAAACATAGCCATGAATCATTTGCGTTTTTAACCCTGAAAATAAAGAGAGGAAAAGTTTTTTCGAAAATTTATATTCAACAATTGACGAAAAATCAACTTTATCATCCGTTTTTTGAAATGAGGCCGGTTGATTATCCAAATATTTGATTGCTCCAAACGATAAGTTCAGGTCGTTTGTCCAATTCCAACGTGTGTCTTTGTAACTCGCATTCGCACGCATAGATCCAATGAATGAAGCATTATTTCTACCTCCAGCATTCCAATTCACAAAAGAGGATTGAGTTCCATTTAATGAGAAAATAGATTTTAAATTCCATTTTTTAGTGGTATCCTGATTTGCGTAAATTTCAATCAGAAAAAAGCAAAAGAAAATGACTAGATTCGTTCTAAATTTGTTTTTCATTTATTTCAGTCGCAAAAATAATGGTTAAAATATTCGTTTCTGTTCTATTTATTTTATTTCAGTTTGTTCTTTTAACTGCTCAGTCCATCACATATGAAGATGTTTCAAATTGGGCTGTGCATCCCAAAAAAATACCGGGAGTTTTGCGGCCATACATTAAAGACACCTCAAATCTCTCAAAGGCAGATGTTTTTTATGTTTACCCAACCTTATTTCTAGATAAAAAAGATGAGCGTTGGAATATGCCTCTCGATGACACAACATTTCGCAAAAAAGTTTTAGACAATGCCGTTCGTTTTCAAGCATCGGCCTGGGTAGAAAGTGGTAGAATGTTTGCTCCTTACTATCGACAAGCGAACATTCGAGCTTATCGAAATTTGGAAAATGGAGGAAGGGAAGCTTTACTTTTTGCATACTCGGATATCAAAGAAGCTTTTCAATATTATTTGAATCATTTCAACCACGGTAAACCAATCATATTGGCAGGTCATAGTCAAGGATCCACACATTTAGCACTTTTACTTAAAGATTTTTTTGATGGAAAGCCTCTTCAGAAACAACTGGTGGCAGCATATTTACCTGGAATTGGATTGAAGAAAAACGAATTTAATACCATTCCATTCATGACCTCACCGAACCAAGTTGGCGGATTTGTTTCTTGGAATACATTTAAACGAAAAGTAAACAAAGAGAAATTTGAAATGTGGTACAAAGGAAAGGCGGTTATTAATCCGGTTACATGGAATTCAGACAAAATAGCCGAAAGGAAAAAACACAAAGGATTTCTTTTTTCAAATAATAAAATTTATCAACAGTCCTTCTCAACGCATTTAATGGATGGAGCGATTTGGATTACAACACCTCATTTCCCATATCGAAGCATAGCATGGACTATGGATGATTATCACATTGGTGACATTAACCTTTTTTGGGTAGACGTTAATTTGAATTCAAAAAAAAGGTTAGAGGAATATTTAACCAACTTTAGTTCCAAATAATACCAAAGTTAAAATACCTCCTGTAAACGGTCAACTTTTTTCAGGCGCCAACACAACGACTGATTTTCAAGGAGTAGTGAACTATTTCTAGGCGAAATTTTATTGCTGTTCTTTTAAAAATCCATCTCTTAGGTTGTTTTCCTTCCAGATAACTCGTTATGCCTCAATAAAACGCCTGAGATCTAAATATTTTTTGAAACTATGAAAAAATTCTTAACCTGAACTAACGCTATCCGCTATTAAAAAACGTTCATACAGCTAAAGTTATTCAACTTCATTGACTTGAAATTTTAAATCAATTTCTTTACTTTTGCCCAAAAAAAGCCAATGGGAAGAGCATTTGAATATCGTCGTGCAGCTAAAGAAAAGCGTTGGGATAAAATGTCCAAAATGTTTCCAAAACTTGGAAAGGCAATCACGATGGCGGCCAAGGAAGGTGGAATGGACCCCGCAACTAATGCCAAGCTACGAACGGCCATTCAAAATGCAAAAGCGGAAAATATGCCGAAAGACAACATCGAATCGGCAATTAAACGAGCTGCTCAAAAAGATGTTGCTTCCTTTACCGAAGTTAATTACGAAGGCAAAGGCCCCCACGGAGTATTGGTATATGTAGAGTGTGCCACCGACAACCCAACACGGACGGTTGCTAATGTAAAGTCTTATTTCAACAAGGCAGGAGGTTCTGTTGTTCCAAACGGCTCCATGGAGTTTATGTTTTCAAGAAAAAGTGTATTTGAAATCAATAAATCCGCGAGCATCGATGTCGAGGAACTAGAATTGGAGTTAATCGATGCTGGTTGTGAAGAAATAGAGGTAACAGAGGATCAAATTGTTGTTTACGGAGACTACACCTCATTCGGAACGTTGGCTAAAGCACTTGAAGATTTGCATATTGAAGTTCAAAAATCGAGTTTAAAACGAATTCCAACTTCTCCTGTCGAATTTACCGAGGAGCAACTTGTCGACATTGAAAAAATGTTGGACAAAATTGAGGATGACGATGATATTCAACAAGTTTTTACGAATATTGCCTGATTTACAATAATTATCGAACTTCTCAGTTATAACTAGTATTGAAAATGAGAAAATTCCTTTCTTACTTTTGGGTATTTCTTTTGATGCTGGTTCTCTCGTGTTCAACGGAAAAAAATGCGTTTCTAAATCGAACCTATCATTCAACTACAGCCAGATACAATGGCTACTTCAATGCCGGGGAATTGATGAGGGGAGCATTGAGAACTTATTATGGATCTCGGAAAGAGGATTTCTTTTCAATTTTGCCGGTTAATCCCCTTCCAAATGAAACAGAGGCAAAAGGAATGTATCCAATTATTGATACAGCCATCTCCAAGTGCAAAAAAGTAATTTTAGAACACAGTATGCCCAGTGCCGAAAATATGTATTCGAAACAAGCTGAGTATAATAATTGGATTGATGAAAATTGGCTGCTGGTTGGGAAATCGATGTATTACAGACGGGATTATGAGAAGGCACTTAAAAATTTTCAGTTCGTAAAGCAGTTCTTTCAAAAAGACCCATCGACTTATGAAGCTGAATTATGGATAGCAAAAATCAATATCGAACAAAATAAATTCGCAGATGCAAAACTCACCTTGGACGCACTAAATGAAATTTCTCAAGAACAAAAAAAGAAGAAATTTATTGATTACGTTCCATTTGTCAAGAAAAAGAACAATTTACAACCGGGAGAAGAAGAACGACCCCGAATGAGTAGAAGTCTTCAGTATGACATATACAAGTCATACGCCGATTTGGCTGTTAAACGAAAAGATTATGAGGCCGCTAAGGAAGGATTGTTATTTGCAATATCTAAATGTCGTGAGAAACGAGAAAAAGCGAGGCTTCATTTTATTTTGGCTCAAATTTACCAGACAGACCATCAGTTGGATTCGGCCTATTTTCACTACGGAAAAGCCATTAAAGCATCAGCAGCTCCCGAAGTAGCTTTTAATGCAAGGATGAACCGTGCCATTACCGGAACAGGTGAGCATATGTCGCGTGATTTGAAACGTATGTTACGAGATTCAAAAAATGCGCCATTCAAAGACCAAATTTATTATTCGATGGCGCTGGTTGAATTGAATAAGAACCAACATGAACAAGCCACTATCTATTTAACAAAATCCACTTTTTATTCAGGGCAAAATAAGCGACAAAAAGCTATGAGCTATGAAAAACTCGGTGATATTTCCTATCAGAGTAAAAATTACATCAGTGCTCAAAAATACTACGATTCATGTTCGCGCTTTATGCCTGATGATTATCCAAATGGAGAGGAAATTAAAAATAAAGCAATTAAGTTGGCTGATTTAGTTAAAGCCGTTGAAATTGCGATTTTTGAAGATAGTGTTCAGCGAATCGCTAAAATGAGTGAGCGCGATCGTGCAGATTTTATTAAGGAAACTTTAAAAGCCATCGAAGCGGCCGAACAAAAAAGAAAAGAGCAAGAGGCTGCAAAATTATTGGAACTTCAAAGTCAATCGAATCAAAATGCAAATGTCAGTGGGAATAAGTTTGTATTCAATAATCCGAAACTGAGAGAAGACGGTTATAATGACTTTCGAAAGTTGTGGGGATCTCGCGAAAATGAAGACGACTGGCGTAGAAGTGAAAAAATTGTTTTCAATACTTCGAGCGCGGATAAGAAGAATAGTGATAGCACTCAGTTTGAAAAAACGACAACCTCAACAACGAATAAACTAACGGAAGCTGACTTGCTGAAAAATGTTCCACTAACAGACAGTGCATTTGCCGCGTCTCAGGCAAGGCTTATTGAGGCGCTTTACACATCGGGTGTTTTATATAAGGAAATTTTAAATGAAAATGAATTGGCAGCGCAACAATATGAAGCGATTTTAGCGATGAAGAAAGAGGGGATTACCGATTTATCAGCAGCTTTTCAGTTGTACAAGATCAATGAAAGTTCAGGTAACTCCGAAAAATATAAGAGTTATATCCTTGATAAATATCCGAGCTCAGATGCTGCTAATTATTTCAGAGATCCAGACTTTTATATCAAACAAAAACAAAATCAAGAAGCCGCTGGGGTTGCCTATTTACAACTATTAGATTCATACAACCGAGGGAATTATCAGTCGGTTCTGACTGAAACAAATCAAATAGTTGAAACAGATAAATCAAATGCTTACCGAGCGGAATATATGCTATTAAATGTCCTTGCAGCAGGTCAATTAACGGAAAATAAGAAAGAGTTACTAACGCTTTTAAAGCGAATTATCGATGAGAAACCTGGAACGGATCAAGCCTTGCGTGCAAAAGAAATGATTGATGTTATCAATGGTGGCTACTCAAAAAACGAGGCTGTTAACTTCAATAAAACTTCAATTTTTAAGTTTGATGACAAAGTTCCTCAATTTATCATTGTGATGCTCGACAAAGAAGATGATTCGGAGGAAGCAAAAAATACAATTTCTGATTTTTCTAAAAGTTTCAAGAAAACGAGAGCGAAAGTAAGTTCAAAAATGACAACAACTGAGCAAAATTTTGTTTTAATACAAGAGTTTCCTACCATAGCAATTGCCAGTGAATACATCAGTTATTACAAAGCAGGAATAGATTACTTGGAGAGCCTGCAAGACAACAAAATTTTTATAATTACGCAAGAAAATTTGAAAAAGTTAATAGAAACTGCGAAATTTGATGAATATAAACTATTCTACGACGATAATTATTAGTCAATTATGTTAAAAAGAAAAGAATTTTTTGGGTCAAGTTCAATAAACGAAACTTCGGATAAAGTGAATGTAATACTATCAGGAACAGAGATAACGGGAGATATTGTGTCCAATACAAATTTATTAATCGAAGGAGAAATTAATGGCAATATTTCCTGTTCAGGTAAAGTGCAAATTGGTACTTCCGGAAAAATTAAAGGAAATTTAGTTTGTGTTAATGCGGACGTTGAAGGTGCGCTCGATGGGGAACTCACCATAGAGAATCTCTTAATTCTGAGAACAACTGCGCGAATCAAAGGAGATATTCAGACATTAAAATTGAATATTGAGGAAGGTGCATTTTTCGAAGGTGCTTGCGTTATGAAATCTCCAGTTTCGACGAACAATACGTTCAAGACGGATATCGAATTTGATTAATGGCAACCGATCCGAAAGCTCAAAAAAAAACTGAAAATTTTATTCGATTTACAACCATAGCCTTTCAAATGATCGGAGCGATTGGTTTTTTCAGTTGGCTTGGTTACTATTTGGATCAAAAATACGCGTCCAAAACACCTTGGTGGACAATCGGTTTCAGCTTGTTTGGAGTTTTGATCTCTTTATATGTGGTAATTCGCGAAGTACTTAAAATGAACAATGAATAGAAGAAATCTCATTCAATTTCTTTTTCAAGCCCTACTTATCAGTGCGATTTACGCCTTTTTCTTATTTCTGAATTTATTTAATTTTTCTCTTTTTTTAGGACTAACTACTTTAGTTTCCATCACGTTCGTTTTCGTAATTAGTGGTCTAATATTATTTTTAAAATTGCCGGATCAAGAGCCAATTGCGGGTAGATTTTTAATTATGACTGCGGTTCAACTCATTTCCATCTTATCTTTGGAATTAGCCTACATTTACACGAATCAATCAGTTGAGCTGATATTAAATTGTTTGGTTTTTGCTATGATACATTTTGTTTTTCAATCGGTATTTTTGGTTAGGACACAAAAGAAAAAAATGTAAAGTCATTATTTTGATTTTTGAAAAATTGTAATTTGTCTCTATATTTGATAGGTAGTTTTCATTAACTGCCAAACGTGTATTTATAATATCGAGATATTATTTTAAAAATGAGTTGCCTATTTCATAAAAAAGTGTTTTTAAAAACACCCAAGCAATTTATTGTTCGATCGTTTATTGTGCTTTTTTCTTTTTTAAGCAGTTTTGTTGGGTGGGGGCAAACAGTATTTGGATATAATTCGAACTCTGATCCAACTCAATATTATAATGTTCCAGCAGGTGTTTCTCGTGTTTTTGTTAAACTGTGGGGAGCAGGTGGTGGCGGAGGTTCTGATAATGCTTGTGGTGGTGGTGGGGCTTATGTAGAAGGTGTTCTTCAAGTCACTCCTGGAGAACAATTAACAATTATTGTAGGACAAGGAGGGTGGAATAATAATTCGAATAATGCCTTTAATCCTTTTGGTGGTGGTGGTTCTGCAGGAAATGATAGGGCCGGTCATGGTGGAGGTCGCTCTGCTATTAGGAGAGGTGGAACAGAAGTTGTTACTGCTGGCGGTGGTGGCGGTGGTGGAAGATATTCTAATAGTTGCTCTCAAAGAGCGGGTGGAGCTGGAGGTATAAATAATGGTTTGCCTGGTAATGTCAGTTCTGGCACACCTGCTGGTGGAGGAACTCAAAATTCCGGAGGCACAGCAGGAGTTGGTCCAGGAAGCAATACTGCAACGAATGGCGGCTTTTTAATTGGTGGACGAGGTGATAATTGTAATGGAAGAGGAGGCGGAGGCGGAGGCGGTTATTTTGGAGGCGGAGGCGGGGGATGCAATGGTAATGGTGGTGGTGGTGGATCTTCCTACATTTCTAATTTGTGTGCATCAAACGGCTCGGCAGCTGGTAGCGGAAGAAACTCAGGCAATACAAGCGGAGGAAATACTTATGGGCAAGGTGCAAATGGAACAAATGGTGGAACTGGGGGCGATAACACATTCTTTAACAACTCAAGCAGAAGAGCGCAAGGAAATCCTGGTAGAATAGAAATAACACCATATACTGAAAATGCAGGAATTATTTCTGTTACCGCCGATGCATGTGTAGGTAATAGCAATATCACCATTACAAATGTTCAACCCGCTTCTAACTCTGCAGGCTTTAACCCAAGTTATACATTTTACTACAGAGGAGGGCCATCCAATATTAACTGGACTGTTTTTCCTGGAATGCCAACATCTTCACCCACTGCAACTTTGCCGGCAATTGTTTATAACACTTCAGGAGTGTGGTATATTGCTCGTAATGTGAATTTTGGGTGTGGAGAATTTAATAGTGCTAGTACTCTTGATTTACCTATAACAATTAATTCAACATCCACTGCTGGAACAACCTCATCTCCACAAGGAACGATAGTAGATGTTGGCACTACAGTAACAATTAACAGATCAGGAGGCTCACCGACCGCGCTATGGTACGTAGCTGACCACACAAATAATTTTATGGGTTGGGATGTATGCAATGGATGTCAAAACACAAATTCGTACACCAATACTTTTAACGAAAGTGGCACTTATTTGATTCGTCCATACGGAACAAATGCTGCGTGTGGCACCAATTTTTCTGAATGCTGTGGAAATGATTTTTGGTTAACCGTTCGTCCAAGAACAAGGGTGGAGTCAGTTCAAGCTTATAGTATAATTTGCAATCCTGGAAGCACAACGTTGACTGCAAATGCTCACGTTGATATAAATAGGGGATTAGTCGCACATTTGCAATTTAACGGCGACTTATCTGATGCCAGTGGGAATAATAATATTGCATCTTTTCCTTCAAGTGCATCAAGTCAACCGACATATACCGCCGATAGATTTGGAAATTTTGCTCGAGCTCTTAATTTTGACGGAAATAATGATTTTCTAACAATCCCTACTCTAACGAATTTGTCAGGAGACCAATTGACAGTAGCATATTGGTTCAAAGGATCGAATAATCAATCAGCAATTAGGCAGCAAGTTGGGGGTAACTATTTGGTTTCTGGGTGGAGTACGGGATTACATATTTTGTCAAATGACGGAAATACAAATAACGGAATGAACCAAGGGTCAAATGTTCGCGATGGTAATTGGCACCATGTCGTAATGACTTGGCAAAGAGATTTGTCCTCTGTTTACACATGGCAACCCTCTAGTGTTTTTATGTTTCGAGCATATGTAGATGGGGCATTGGTTTCAACAAGAACAAGTTTTAATTCGCCTATTCCGAATATTAATGCAGCGACTTATATTGGCAGTATTGATGGAACAGGCGAATTTACAAATGGAATACTAGATGACATTCGAATATACAGAAAGGCATTAACGGCAAATGAAGTTGCTCAAATAAGTGGCGTTGGGCAATCTTTTAATTATTCTTGGTCACCAACATCAGGACTTAATTCCTCAACGAGTCAGTCTGTTGTGGCTTCACCTACATCTACTACCACATATACTGTTACGACATCGTTTAATTCTGGCCCAGCAGGAAGTAGCCAATCCATTATCACAGTTCTATCGCCTGCAAGTATTAATTTTACTGGAGGAGGCTCTGTTTGTGAAGCAAATACAAATTCAAATTTATCGGTTGCAGGAGATAACATATCCGATTTATTAGCTTATTATCCCTTTAGCAATTCTTTCAATGATGCTTCAGGAAATAATTTAGATCTTTCGGGTAGTGGTGGAACAATCAATAGCGGAGGATTAAGTTTAAATAGAACATCTTCCTATCAATCCCCAGTGACGAGTATTCTTAGTAATAACAATAATCATACTTTTACCTTTTACATCCGTTTTGATTCGGAGCCTAATGGACAATGGAGTAAGATTTTTGGATATGAACCTGCTGGTACCGATCGAAGCCCCGGAATTTGGATGTTTCCTACAACCGGCGTTAGAATTCATTGGAGATATGGTGAAAATAGCTTTGCGCCGAGTGTTTGGCCGCAAGGAAATACGGGAATTAATGAAGAAGCTGGTTATACAATCGGTCAATGGTACCATGTGGCAGGAGTGAAAGATGGATCGACTTTTTCTCTTTTCATAAATGGGGCTTTGGCCTATTCTGGTGCTATTGCTAATCCCATTTGGTCTGGCTCATCCGCATTAAAATTTGGAGGAGCTCCTGTTACATTGAAAGAGTTCAGGATTTACAATAGAGTTCTTAATCTAAATGACATTAATGCCACGAGACAATGGAACTGGCTTTCTGGTGCTTCATGCAGTGGCCCCTCAATTGGAAGTGGGAATTCAATAAATGTCTCTCCAACAACTACAACTTCCTATTCAGTTCAAGATCCCAATACAACTAGCTATTGCTTTTCTTGCCCCGGATCTACAACTATCACCGTAAACTCTCCCCCCTCTATCATTTCAATCAGCCCGCCCTAATTTAGCGCCCTACAAGCCCCTCACAAAACGCTCAAACAACAGACACAATTCATCAAACGCCTCAAAGCTTAATTCATTGTAGGTATCAAAAACATCATGGTAATGCTTGTTCGGTCCCATGGTGTAGATAAAAAAAGCAGGTACGCCAGCTTCTGTGAAAAAATAATGATCTGAATTTGCTGCAGGTCCGCGGGGTTTAACTAAAGGCACGGCTTTCTTTTTTTTATTGAGCTTTTGCAGTGTTTGAAATTCTTTCGGAAAAAGCGTTGAGTTCACAACCGTTATACCTTCTTCTCCGCTACCCATGATGTCTAAATTAAGCATGAAACGGAGTTCATTCAACGGAATAATCGGATGCTCTACCATGTATTTAGAGCCCAGTAAGCCAACTTCCTCACCCGCGAAAGCAACAAAAAGAATGTTGTACTTTTTCAATGGGTTCTTCACAAATTTTTCGGCCAATGAAATCAACATCGCATTTCCGCTGGCATTGTCATTTCCGCCTGGAAAATAAACTTCTGAACCCATTCTGCCGAGGTGATCATAATGCGCTGAAATAAGGAGCGTTTGATTGGTTTTTCGTTTCGCAGGAAGATATCCAATTACGTTTCTAGCCAAATGCGATTTCAAACGTGAATCTATTTCCATGTTTACTCGCTGAAATGACGACTTGAAAACAGAATCTTGCACAATCAAATACGGATATTCCGTGGTTTTTTGAGCCACTGACCACGAATACTTTGAGTCGATAATCTCAATTAAAGGGGCAACGGATGTTAATCTTACTACATTTTCATTGAGTTTTTTCAAGGTATCACCTTTGTAACCGATGTTTTGCCAAATGAGTGTAGTTCCACTT
>JBIIVA010000061.1:0-13057 GCA_044339705.1 Crocinitomicaceae bacterium | reverse complement strand
AATTTTTCCAAACTACATTGATTTCACTTCCGGGAAGGAATACCCAGCGATAAACTAAATCAATAGTAAAGGCATTGAAATTGATGTTGTAGGCGGAATTTCCATTTTCATCTAAGCCGCTGTAATTATTGAGTTCTGAAAGACTTCCGTCCAAATTAAGTTTGTAAAAGGAAAGGTAATTGATCGATGATCGGTAATGCCTTAATCTGAAAGTCAATCCCATGCGATTGGTAATGTTGTAATCTAAATTAATAGCGCTTGTAATATCAATTCTATTTCTTCCTCCAAAGACGATTTCACTCGTTGTATCAACAGGAATTCCAAATGGAACGGCGTATCCTTGTGAATTTAGTTGAAAGGCATGTGTCCACTCAGGAATTACAAAAACATGATCTGATAACCGAAATCTTGGTTTTAAATAATAATCATACTCCTTCCAACCTGGACTTGAGATATGAGAATAATTGACCCCTGCATCGAGTGCAATCTTTTTTTGATAGTTTGATGAAATCCACCCACCAATTGTTTGCCAGGATGGATAATTGAAAACGCGTCCCCACGTTCGAGGTTCAAAATAATCTCTGTAATCGGTGAATGCACCATTCAAACGAACACCAGCAGCGTTAAATTTGCTCGAAACCATTACAAAATTTCCATCCCAATAAGATCCCGTATAAACGTTCGGATTATACAAACGACTCATTGAAATCGATCCACTGTATATGATTCGAGTTAGTTTTGACCATTTTGGATTGAATATGCGATAAGCACTGGAAATTTCAATATTTCTACGATTATTCATCGCATTAAAACCAAGGTCATTTGGATCATATTTATCTGACTCTTCTAAATATCCAACGCCATAAATAAATGCTCCGCGTTGTTTATTAAAATTTAAATTGTAATTGTAGCCCAATTCGGTGGATTCTTTATTTAACTTGGCTGAAAGCGTTGTTTTTCCGTTGAAATTGAACTTATTATCATTCGTATTCACATTGAAATTGAACCCACTGACATTCGCGTCATAAAAACTACCTGCTCGCCAGACATTTGTGTTTGTAAAAGTGATTGAACTATTATTTTTTAAATTTTGATCAAAAACCAACACATTGTAGTTCGTTAGTGGAGAAGCCAAAATTTCACGTTCTTCTTTGGTGATTTTGTTCACGGCAGTAGCATATTGTGGCGCTGTAATTCCGTTAAAAACGCCAACTCCCAATCCGTTTTTTAATCTTCCAGAGACCTTACTCGCATTGTATAATTGGGTAGTTGAGGCTAAGTTTGAAAGGTATTCATCATCATTCAATAAAGTTCTTAGAACCGATTGAGGTGCTTGAACACCAATTCTACGACTGTAAAAAAGACCTGCTTTTGTAAATAACTCCATGCCTTCCGTAAAAAACTGTCGATTCTCGTTAAACTGAAGTTCAAATGGACTAATATTTAGAACTTGTTGATCAAAAACAACTTGGCCAAAGTCTGGAACGAGTGTCACATCTAACGTTAACGCTTCGTTTATTCCATATTTGATATCCATTCCACCATTCAATGAGGTTGTTGTGCCGTCTGCTTTTGAATGGTTGAGATAGGACGAAACATAAGGCATAAGTGCCAATCTCAATGGTGGATCAATGTTTTCAATTCCAACTACATGGCCAGCTTCTAGTAAGTAGTTTTCTAAATCAGGTTTTACCGGACTCCAGGTTGATTCTTCTCTGTAACGACTAATTTGCCTTGAAAAATTGATTCCCCAATCTTGCACTTGTTTTTTAGGAAAACGAATTGCAGAAAAAGGAATTCGAATTTCCGCAATCCAAGCTGTATCTGTGATTTTAACTTCACTATTCCAAACCAAATTCAATTGGTCATTAAATTCAGTACTTGCAATTTTAAAATCTAACTGCACGCCCTTACTTGTAACTCCAAACCCAAAACCATTTTGATCATCATTGTAAGTATCCAAGAAAATACCAAAAACATCCAAGTTGGCATTATAATCATCTCTTAAGGATAAAACTTGTGAAACAGAATCCTTTTGATCATAGCAAATAGCTGCAAAATAAATAGCTTCGTGGTCGTAACAAATTGCGACCTTTGTATCTCGAGTTGCTGGTTTACCGGGATAGGGTTTGATTTGCGTAAAGCTATTAGAATAGTATGAGTTTGACCATGAAAGTTCATTCAGCTCTCCATCAATGGTTATTTTTTCATTTATATGTTTGGCTTCCAATTTCTTTTGACCGAAAATGGAAATACAAACCAACAATAATAGCAATAAAAACCATCCTTTCACGACCTCAAAAGTAGTTGATAGTTTTTAGATAAACCCTAAAAAAATGACAATAGGTTTAATCGGATTTTGTGTGGGATTTTCATAGGAGATTATTTTTTAGCAACAACGTGCAAGCATTCTTCCCAACGCTCAAAGGTTACCCAACAACGCTTCTCATTTTTCAAATCCAAGAGAATCTTTGAAATTGTTTCTTGTAAAAATACTAACTCGCAGTCGTCGATGGCTCTTGAAGTATTGAATCTGGAAAATGAAAAGTCGAAACTATTTCCATTCAAATGCGAACTTCGTTTGACGGCCGTGGGGTTATTTTTAACCAATTTCGACACAGTGTAGAGTGTTCTTGTCATGGAGGTTACAATCAGTTTGGTGCCTTCAAGCGGTGTTTTAACTAAGTTTTTTTCGAATCGAATTCCAATGGTATCCAATAGATTTTTGGAGTATTGCGTGAGCACCGCGTAAGAGAATTGAAACGTATCAATTATGTATCCCTTGTTTTCAGGAACTCCCGCCAATTGCCCTACTCTTATTTTTTTTCTCAAGGATTTTAAATCTGCCGATGCTTTAACGCCTTCTTTCTCTGAAACTAAGATGTAATCTTTTAAAAAATTGTTTAAAGAGGAACTATATTGGTTCTTTTGGTATACTGCACAATCGAATTCAGAATCTCCTTTCAGATTAAAAATCGTTCGGATTTTACGATTGATTTTATCCTTTTGCGTCAAGCCAATCCCGATGAGTGAAATGGAAATTACAAGCGTGGCTGTTGTGAAGAATTTCATTCTTTTGCAAAAATTAAGCGAATTTGTTTTTTGAAATTAAGATGTTAAGGATTTTGAGACAGTAGGACTTTAATACTTTAGGACTTGAGGACATATAACTTTGTAAATATTTTTGCAACCTATTTTCCGATACAAAACCGTTCAAAGATCGTCCCAAGGATGTCCCGGTCGATTTCGATTTCTCCTGTAATATTTCCTAAGTAACGCATAGCGACACGAATGTCCAAAGCGATGAAATCACCGGTGGTTCCGTTTTCGAGATCAATGCTTACTTTTTCGAGAGCTTCTGCCGTTTTCATTAATGCTTCGTAATGACGAGCGTTGGAAACAATGGTTTCATTTTGAATGTCGAAGGAACCAACGACGATTTCAACCAATTTTTGTTTGAGTAAATCGATACCAATTCCGTTTTTCGCGCTAATTGAAAGTTCCTCAATTACGTAAGAATCCAAGTCAATTTTATTTGCGACTAATAGAATTCTCTTGTCGGGATATCTTTGTTTCAATTCAGCTTGCCAATTCTTAACTTCTTCTATACTCGATGTATTTGAAGCATCCGCAAGACAAAGCACGACGGAAGCTTGTTCAATTTTTTCAAATGAGCGCTCGATACCTAAAGCTTCAATTTCCTCCGCACCTTCACGTATTCCTGCCGTATCAATTAAGCGAAAAAGAATGCCATCGATGTTTAAGGTTTCCTCGATTACATCTCTCGTCGTGCCCGCTATGTTGCTGACAATTGCTCGATTTTCACCCAAAAGCTGATTCAATAAGGTACTTTTTCCTGTGTTTGGTGCGCCTACAATCGCAACGGGGACACCATTTTTTAATGCGTTTCCAAGTAAAAATGATTGAGAAAGTCGTTTAACTCTCTCTAAAACATCAGCAACCAAATTCTTTAATTCAGTTCGGTCTGCAAATTCAACATCTTCTTCGCCAAAATCCAATTCTAGCTCAATCATGGCAGCGAAATGAATGAGTTTTTCGCGCAATTCTTTCAATTGATTTGAAAACGTTCCTCGCAATTGTTTGAGGGCAATTTCATGCGCTTGCTTGGACTGGGAGGCAATTAAATCAGCCACAGCTTCTGCTTGCGAAAGATCCAATTTGCCATTTATGAAAGCACGTTTGGTAAATTCACCCGGCTGCGCCAAACGGAATCCATTGGAAGTCAAAACGCTCAAAATTTCTTGCTGAATAAAAGTAGATCCGTGAGACGAAATCTCCACGCTTTCTTCGCCAGTGAAACTTTTTCCTTCCTTAAAAATGCTGATCAAAACTTCATCGACGCCTTTGCCATTTGAATCCGAGAGAACGCCAAAATGAATCGTATGTGACTTTTGGGAAGTTAAATCTTTAGAAAAAAATGGATTTACGAGTTTAATAGCATCTTTGCCAGAAGCTCGGATTACGGCTATAGCACCTACGCCATTTGCAGTGGCTAGGGCACATATCGGTTCATTTTCAAAAGACATTAACACAAAATTAGGCAATTAGAAAATAGAATTCTGAAAAAAGATCGTGTTTACAGAATAATTACCTTCTTTGATTTATCTCCGATTTTAAGCCAGTAAATACCTGAATGAACTTTAGAAGCGTCAATAGTTTCCTGTGAAGAATTTATCTTAAAATGAAGGACCTCATTTCCGAGCCCGTCAACTAAATATCCTTTACTCGTAAGTTCTCCAGTTGAATTAATGGATAAATGAATTAGTTCATTTGTTGGATTAGGAGATATTTCAAAATCATTGAACGCAATTTCGTCGATGCTTCCCAAGAATTCAACACAATTATTGTCAATTGAGATAAATGCCGTTACATTCTCCATCATTGCGATTGAAGTCGTGCAGATTGAACTTGGTGAAAGGCTAATGTCCGTCGTGTTATCAGATACATTTGTTCCTAAAGCCATATTTTGCCATAAGCAAGAAGATTGATTGGAATTGAAATTTACCAGGCGCGTAACGCCAAAATGATTATTGGTAATTAAAGAACTTTTTACACCATACGCGGGACCACTCATTAAAATTGCACAGGATCCATTTGGATAAAAATCAATACCTTGGGACGACCCAAAACCATATATCCCATCTATGTTTACTCCTTCTCTTGAAAATCGATAAAACGAGCTGAATGAAAAATTCGAGCCATACAAAACAAGGTTTGAATCTGCATCGAAAATTAATTTTCGTTTCCCTGGCGTATAAGGACCATTGAGATCTTCACTTTCTGGAAATTTTAAGTTCCACAATGAATTTCCGTTGAAATCAAATGAACAGACAATCGCTTGTCCGAATTCTGTTGCGTTTCTGCAAAATAGTTGATCCGAATCAATAAGCAGATCCGTAAACCTTGAATTTGGATATGTATTTTTCTTTACCCAAAGCACATTTCCCAGAGAATCCAATCGCATTAGCAATCCCGATGGAATATTATTTGACATATGTGTTCCGACAATAAACAACGATTTATCAGACGCTTGTTTTAGAGAAATTAATTCGATTTTATCGTTACCTGGCATTTCAAAGCTATTTTGCCAAAGTATGTTGCCGGATGTGTCCATTCGAATGATAAAATTTCCATCAGAATTCCCTGTTTTTTTCGCGACAAGTAAAAATGATGAATCTGTCTCTATCAAAAGATCGGTAACGACAATATCAGCGCCAGAGCCATCCGAAATTGATTTCTTCCAAATTTCATTTCCTTGATGATCTAATTTCAACAAAGCTCCACCTAACTGATTGGTCATCGGATTAAAGATATTTCCACCGGCAATAAATCCTGAATCAGATAGTTGTGCAATGGTCTCAAAAGAAAATGTATTGTCGAATGAAGAATATGCTTTTTCCCAGTGATTTAACCCTGAGGAGTCGCTGTAGAAAACTATTCCTGCAACGTAATTCGTTTGACCAAATTGGATATTTGCATTCCCTGCAACAACATACCCGCCATTTAAAGTGGATTTTAAAGTTTTAGCATTTAACTGAGAATTAAGTTCGGAATATCTTCTGGACCATAAATCCGTTTGTTGAGAGAAAATCGTTAAACTATTCACGAATAGAAAAAGAATCAAGATTAGTTTGCTTTGCATAAAATGGTAAACGTTGATTTTTAAATAATGGGGGGATAAAAAAGGCTGCCTAAATGGACAGCCTCGATTTTTATAGTTCAATAAACTCTAATTTAATTAAAATGGCAAGTCGTCTGAATCGTCATTTTCAGAGATTACACTTGACGTTGTGTTTGCAGTTGCAGCAGGAATTGGATCCAAGTTCATAGCTGAAGGGCCACCAGCAGGCATTGCTGAACCTTGACCAACACGCTCAATTCTCCAAGCTTCGATTGTATTGAAATACTTTACTTCACCTTGTGGGCTCGTCCATTCTCTTCCACGTAGATTAAACGAAACTTCCACTTGCTCATTGATTTGAAAATTGTCTAACAAAGCGCATTTGTCTTGCGTCGCTTGAAATGAAATCAATTGTGGGTATTGATCTTGCGTTTCAACAACAAATTCTCTTTTTGAAAATCGATCGGAAACAACTTGGGTTGGGTTTATTACTTTAAGGGTCCCTGATAATTTAAACATATTTACGCGTATTAATTTATTTTACTAATTATTGAAAGAAAGCAAGGTCATCCAAGCTTCCTCAAGTTTATTTTCTTTTAATAATTCACTTGCTCGAATATGAAGCTTCTGCTCCAATTCAGCGGGATTCTCTTCTAAAGATACAAATAAATCACTTAATTCAATCAATTTGTATTCATTGACATCCGTTTCATTTGGAAGTGTTTCGATACCCGCTAAATGTCCTAATTCATTTCCGGTTAAAACCTTACTATTTCGAACATCAGAAGGCAATGCATCAAATCCAATTCCGCAGGTGGTTATCGGTTTTTTTATTTCAAACATTGAATTATGGTCAGAGCGACAATACCAATCGCCACCCATTCGAGAAACCAAATCAATTTTATGTTGGTCAATCATTCCGTTGGAGTCTAAAACTGCTTCGTTGATATGAATTTTAACTACTTCCGAAATGATGAGATTTCCAGCGCCACCTTCCTGACCAAGTTCAACGACTTCATTTACTTTACATTCAAATTGAACAGGAGATTCACCAACCCGTAAGGGTTTAACCAAATCCGATTTTAGAGCTGTAAATCCAGCTTTTTCAAATTCGCTAACACCAGGTGCGTAAGGCGAACTTGCCAAACTCATTTGATGCACAATGTCGTAGTTGACAACATTGATAACAACTTCAGGAACTATTTTAACATTATTGTATGTATCCTTAGTTGTATTGTTTCTACCAGAACGAGCAGGGGAGAAGATTAAAATCGGCGGATTCGCGCTGAACACGTTAAAAAAACTGAATGGAGCCAAATTCGGATTTCCATTTTCGTCTACCGTAGAAGCGAAAGCAATCGGTCGAGGACCAATCGCTCCAAGTAAATATTGGTGCAATTTAGGTATTGGAAGTTCTTTTGGATTTAGTGTAAGCATTTTGCAAACTTTTCCTCAAAATTAATCTTATTTCACGTTTAATTTTTGTCTTTTTAGGAGTAGTTATTCACAGATTGTTTCTTTACCTTTATAATCTGAATTCATTTGAAAATGAACCTAATTCGAGTATTAACTTTTTGTTTTTCGATTTTAAGTATTTCTGTATTTTCTCAAAATTTAAAAGATTCGAATGGGAAAAGAACGGGAAAATGGATTTTCACCGAAACAGACCGACCTAATTCCGGGTTTAAAAAAGATGCGAAAGTTGAAGAGGGTTATTTCTTAAACGGAAGAAAAGAAGGTATTTGGCTAAAATATCACAAGGATGGGAAAACAATTAGTTTGAAGGGTAATTATACAAACAATCGTCCCGAGGGAGATTATAAAAGGTATTTCAAAGATGGTAAGTTAAAGGAGGCTGGTTCATTTAGCAAAGATCAATTTAAAGGATTACTCACTCGATATCATTCAAATGGTAAAATGTCATACCAAGGGAACTACAATAATTCGGGCTACGAAAACGGAACTATTAAGTATTTTCATGAAAATGGAAATCTCGAACTCGAGTATAGCGTAAAAAATAATTCACTCGAAGGTAAAGTCAGCCGCTACTTCGAAGATGGTTCGTTAAAAGAAAGTTTTATTATTTCTGCTGATGGTAAAATTCGAAATACACAGACCTTTGTCAAGCGAGAAAGGCCAAAAAATGAAGTAGTTGAAACAAAACCTGTTAAAATTGTTTACCCTCCAAAAATAAAAAATCCGAATACAAAGGGTTTAAGATTCGATCCTAACGGATACAACACCATTTACAATGAAAATGAGGAAATTTGGATGGATGGCGAATTCAAAAATGGTCAATTATGGGATGGTAGGGTTCGAGACTACGATAAAAACGGCATCGTAAAGAAAATCAGAGTCTTTAAAAAAGGAGTTTACCATTCAGATGGGGCTTTTTAGAAAATAAACTAAAACTCGAAATTTAGACATCTTAATAGATCAAAAATAGTCTAATTTCATTTTCCTCTCAATTTATCCTTATAAATTTTCGAGTAAAGTACTATTAAACCGATCTTTTCATTTGAATTCAATTTCACCATTTAATTACTATGTTAGTAATTAAATCCCAGACGCTTAAAAACGAAATGCATTAACCATGCTGGTCCTACGAGTAAAAATTGTAAATCTCTAATAAATGATGGCTTTTTTCCCTCAATATTATGACCAATAAATTGAAAAATCCATGCCACAATAAAAGCTGATGTTGCTATGAACCATAATTTAATGTCTTTTGAACTTTCCCATTTCTCTAATTGATATGTTACACCAATACAAACAAGGCTAAAGAAAAACATACCTATCATCAAACTCGGTGAAAGAAATAAATAGTAAAATAGAACTAACATTAAAGTAAACATAGTTCCATTTAGTTCAATATCAGTCAGTGGAATTGCTAGTCCTAATTTTATTTTCCAAAGCAAGGCAGAAATGCTCCAAAAAATTAGAGGAACGCATATCCAATGAATCAATTTATTGGTTGGATTTTTATGACTTTCGCCGTATTCTTCCAAAAGTAAATCTATTTTTCGCATTTGTCAGAGGTTACAATTTCATTTCCAAACTTAGTCCATATTAGTCATTCTTAAAAAAGGCTTACACCCTATTCTCCATCCACTTAGAAACGTATTTCCCAATAATATCAAATTCCAAATTTACTTGATCTCCCACTTTTAACGAGGAGAAATTGGTATTTTCAAAGGTGTAGGGAATAATACAAACTGAAAATGAGTCTTTTTTTGAATCCACAACGGTTAAACTAGTTCCATTAACTGTTATCGATCCTTTCTCAACGGTTAATTGCTCATTTTGGTATTCGAACATAAACTTCCAACTTCCATTTTGATCTTCGATTTGTGTACAAACTCCAACCGTATCAACGTGACCTTGAACGATATGACCATCTAGCCTACCATGCATTTGCATGCAACGTTCTAAATTGACACGAGTTCCAATTTTCCATTGGTTGAGGTTCGTTTTATCTAATGTTTCTTGAATAGCCGTAACGGTGTAAATGTCATTTTCAATTTTAACCACAGTTAAGCAGCAACCATTGTGCGCAACACTTTGATCTATTTTCAATTCGGAAATCATTTTTGATTTGATTGAAAAATGGATATTTTCCGCTTCTTTTTCGATTTTTACGACTTCGGCAACCTCTTCTATTATTCCTGTGAACATGTGATAAAATTAAATCATTTCTCGTAAATCCTTTATATTGAGTTGAATGGTCTTTTTACCATTGAATTCGTTTGTTTCAAGCGTGTAGGCCATTTCAAAGGGAATACCACTCGCAGCTTCGGTTTCCTTGTGACCTAAATTAAATCCGATGGCCTCATATTGCAAACGCGAATTAGGTTGTATTACCTTCAATTTGAGGTGAACATCTTTTAATATTCTTGAATCTGTTGTGAAAAGATTGGAAGTGTGAAAAACGGGTTTCATATTTCCAGGACCATGGGGTTCGAA
Organism: Crocinitomicaceae bacterium; assembly: GCA_044339705.1. Lineage (GTDB taxonomy): Bacteria > Bacteroidota > Bacteroidia > Flavobacteriales_D > Crocinitomicaceae > UBA952. Next base: position 2,952 of record JBIIVA010000061.1, on the reverse strand, counting down.
AGCTTCAATGAGCTTTTTCAATCGAGGAATCTCAAGCGGTGATTCCGATCCGTGAATTTCATTCAATTGTATAGATAAATCAATTGATTGCTTTGGTGTTTTATCATCAATAGAAATCGTGTTTGTAACCACTTCCTCAAAACGCTTTTTAAATGTCTCTAAATTTTCGGGTCGAAATGACAAACCTGCTGCATGTTTATGTCCGCCAAATTGTTCCAATAAGTCTTCACATTGCTCAAGTGCCTTGTACAAATCAAAATTGTTTACACTGCGAGCGGAACCAGTGATCATCCCATTCGATTTGGTCAAGACGATTGTCGGACGAAAATGCGTTTCAATAAGTCTAGATGCAACAATACCAACAACGCCTTTATGCCAGTTTTCTTGATAAACTACCGTTGAAGATTTTGATTGAAAGTTCGGATCGGAAGCCACTTGTTCCAAGGCTTCTTCAGTAATTTCCTTGTCAATGTTCTTTCGCTCCGAATTATCTGCATTGATTTCTTTCGCCAGACGTGTTAACTCATCTTGATCAGTTGAAATCATCAATTCCACAGCGGCTTTTCCTGTTCGTAGTCTACCAGCAGCATTAATTCGAGGAGCAATTATGAAAACGACATCTGTTAAATTCAACGGAAACTTTTTTCCAGCCAATTCAATCAATTCTTGAAAAGCTGCCCTTGGTTTTTCATTCAGTAATTTCAGTCCGTGATAGCAAAGAATTCTATTTTCTCCGATGACTGGAACGATATCGGCTCCGATGCTAATTGCCAATAAGTCAAGATGTTCAAAAAGTGGATTAAAATCAAGGTTCATTTTCGAGTAAAAACCTTGAAGTAACTTGAATCCAACCCCACATCCTGAAAGTTCTTTAAAAGGATAGGGACAATCCGACTGTTTTGGGTCGAGAACAATGCAATCCGGAATAGCATCTCCCGGTTCGTGGTGGTCACAAATGATGAAATCAATTCCAAGTCTTTTCGCGTAATCTACTTTTTCAATCGCTTTTATTCCGCAATCCAATGCGATAATCAATGAAAAACCATTGTGTTTTGCGTAGTCGATTCCAGAGTTACTAATTCCATAACCTTCTGAGTACCTATCCGGTATGTAAAAACCTAATTCCTTGTGATGATTCTTTAATACTTCATGCATTAAAGCTACGGCAGTTGTACCATCGACATCATAATCACCAAAAAGCAATATTCTTTCATTGGATTCAATTGCTTTATTCAATCGTTCAACCGCCAAATCCATGTTTTTCATCAAAAATGGATCATATAAATCCTTCAAATCTGGATTCAAAAACGACTTGGCATCTTCAAATGTGCAAAGTCCTCTTTGATGCAATAGGGTCGCTACAATTCGATCAACTTTTAAACGTTCCTTCAAGGAACTTATTTCATTTTCTGGAATATTGTTTTTCATTAACCATTTCTTCTCCATATCAACTTTTCTTATTTAAGTTAATGAAATTTATCCCTTTAATGAAAAAAAATATTAAAAATTATTCTACGTAGCTTAATTTCAACATGTTGGAATTACCTAAATCCTCCAACGGTATGGATGCAATATTTATGACTAAGTCACCCGACTTCAAATACCCTTCTGATTTCATTAAATACTTTATATCGGCTATTGTGTGATCTGTGCTAATCCGTTTGTTGTAATAGAATGCTTTCACACCCCAAACCAAATTGAGCTGAGTTAGAATTTTTTTATTACTGGTAAAAACAAAAATATCTGTATTTGGTCGTTGAGAAGCAATTTTGTAAGCCGTATATCCTGAGAACGACATGGTGATTATCGCCTTAGCCTCAACACGTTGCGAAAGTCTACATGCATTGAAACAGATTGAATCGGAAATAAAACGATCTTGGTTTTTTTCAGGGAGTTCTTCCTTATTGTAGATACCATCAAAAGTTTCCATTTCCCTAATAATATTAGACATCGTTTTAATGACTTCAACAGGATATTTTCCAACAGAAGTTTCACCGGAAAGCATTACAGCATCAGTTCCATCTAAAACAGCGTTAGCCACATCGTTTACTTCTGCTCGTGTTGGTGTCATGCTCGAAATCATAGTTTCCATCATTTGCGTCGCTACAATTACCGGTTTAGCCTTGTGAATACACTTGGTTATCAGCATTTTCTGAATCAACGGAACATTTTGAAATGGAACTTCAACACCCAAATCACCGCGCGCGACCATCAATCCGTCACTTTCTTGAATAATATCATCGATACACTCCAATGCTTCGGGTTTTTCTATTTTTGCAATTACTTTTGCGTGTCCGCCTTTAGCTGAAATGCGATGTTTTAACTCTATTATATCTCGTGCCGAACGAACAAACGAAAGTCCAATCCAATCTACTTCTTGATCAAGGGCAAATTCTAAATCTAACTGATCTTTTTCTGTTAAAGATGGTAATGAAATCTTCGTATTAGGAAAATTCACTCCCTTTTTTGATGACAAAATTCCTCCTTGTAAAACTGTACAGACAATTTCCGATTTGCCATCAGTGGACTTTACTTCCAGAACAATTTTACCATCATCTAATAAGATTCTTTCTCCCGACTTAACGTCTTGAGGCAATTTGACATAATTAATTGAAAAACGTTCTTTGTTTCCAACTACTTTTTCAACCAATACTTTGATTTCCTGACCAACATCTAATAAAACACCGTTGTTTTCCATTTCATTGGTTCGAATTTTAGGACCTTGAAGGTCGGCCAGAATGGCTACATTTTGCCCAAGTTCTTCGTTTAATTCACGTATTAATTTAACAGCAGCAGCATGGTCGTCATAAGAACCATGTGAAAAATTCAATCGACAGATGTTCAATCCGGATAAAATCATTTCCTTCAAAATCTCTTTTTTGGCTGATGCTGGGCCTAACGTGGCAACTATTTTTGTTTTTTTCATTTGTTTATTTTTGAATCGTTTGACTG
>JBIIVA010000227.1:0-3479 GCA_044339705.1 Crocinitomicaceae bacterium | reverse complement strand
CTATAGTTACGACTTGACAGTATCAAAACTAGGAAATGGTGTTTCGGGTGGTTCACATGAAGTATCCATGGGGATCAATTTGAAGTGTAAAAAGAAACCGAAAAACTTCAGGAAAATTTCTTGTCCATCGTTTTAACTATTGAAGTAGCTGGAAACACTTGCTTTGCAAATAAATGAAGTAAAGCTATTGTTTACCAATCCCTAAAAAATTCATCATCTTTTTTTTTGTAAGAATATTCATGCTTCAATTTGGTGTCTGATTCCAATTTCATTTAAGAATGGCTAAATTTGTTACAACTCAATTTACACAATATTGAATCAAACAGACAAAGATCAAATTGAATGGGCAAAACAAAATCTTGATTTGACAAAAAGGACATTTCGAAAATGGAAACAATCGAAGCCCAGGCACTTGGATCAAAATTTCCACTCAGCTCATGAAGACGAATTCAAAAATAGGGATTGCTTAACCTGTGCTAATTGTTGCAAAACAACCAGTCCCATTTTTCGTGATGCCGACATTCGTCGAATTTCAAAACACTTGAGAATGAAAGAAGCTCAATTCATTTCTTCCTATCTTAAAATGGATGAAGAAAATGATTTCGTTCTTCAAAAATCACCTTGTCACTTTTTAGGACTCGACAATAAATGTGACATTTATGAAGTTCGACCTTTAGCCTGCAGAGAATATCCACATACCGATCGAAAGAACATGTATCAAATATTGGATTTAACTACTCAGAATACATTGATCTGTCCGGCTGTTTCGAGAATAGTTCAAAAGTTGCTATGATCGCTTTTCATCCGAATTATGTTCATCCTTTGCCGGAAAATCATCGATTCCCAATGGAAAAATATGATTTACTTCCCAAACAATTACTACATGAAGGAACGGTTGATGAATCAGATTTTTTTCAACCCATGTTGCTTTTTGAAGAGCATTTATTAAATGTTCACTGCTCAAGGTATTGGAATCGATTAAAAAATCGCGAACTAACTGGTCGCGAACAACGAGTTTCAGGTTTCGTTCATTCAAAACAACTCATTGAGCGGGAAATTACAATCATGGAAGGAACACGAAAGGCTGCAGAAATAGCTTTATCCAAGAAAGTAGGATTCAATATTGCTGGAGGAACTCATCATGCCTTTTTCGACAGAGGAGAAGGGTTTTGTTTATTAAACGATCAGGTTATTGCAGCCAAATGGCTTCTGAACAATTCGAAAAGTAAAAAGATATTGATCGTTGATTTAGATGTTCATCAGGGGAATGGAACCGCATCCTTACTCGTAAATGAAGATCAAATTTTCACATTCAGCATGCATGGAGAGAATAATTACCCCATGCAAAAAGAAATATCAGACTTAGATGTTCCATTGAAAGACGGCATTTCAAACAAAGAATACTTGTACGTTCTAGAAAAAAGTTTGGATTTGATCCTTTCAAAGTTTAATCCAGACTTCATTTTTTACCAATGCGGTGTCGACATTTTAGAAACAGATAAACTCGGGAAATTAGCTATTACATTGGAGGGCTGTGCAAATCGAGACAGAATTGTTTTTCAAACAGCAAGACAACTAAATACACCAATAGTTTGTACAATGGGTGGAGGATACAGCCCGCAGATCAAAGACATTATTGAAGCGCATGCAAACACCTTTCGTATTGGGTTAGATATTTTATCATGATCTTAAAACAATTGATAATTGACTATGTTAATTTGTAAACTATAAGCCATATGAAAACAGCATTAATTACTGGAGCTTCCAGTGGAATTGGGAAAGAATTAGCACGCATTCACGCGTCAAAAGGCGGTAACGTCGTTCTTGTTGCACGTAGAGGGGCGGAATTGGAATCTTTACGTAGTGACCTTGAAGATAAATACAAAATTGAGGTAGCCATTTTTCAGCAAGATTTGTCGAAAGCCGGAGCGGCAAAAAATGTCTATGAATTCTGCAAGGAAAAGAATATTGAAATCGAATATTTAATGAATAATGCCGGTTTCGGAGGACATGGAAATTTCGTAGATCGCCCATTGGTAAAGGATGTCGAAATGATTCACCTGAACATTCTCGCTTTAGTGGAACTTTCACATTTATTTCTTCAAGACATGAAAAAACGCAAATCAGGGAAGATATTAAATACTGCAAGCACAGCAGGTTATCTTCCTGGACCATTGCAAGCAACCTATTTTGCGACAAAGGCATTTGTTGTTTCATTCACAAAAGGAATTTCACACGAATTAAAACCACACGGAATATCGGTTACTGCATTATGCCCGGGACCTGTAAAAACGGAATTTGAATTTGTTGCCGGAATGGGAAATGGTGACATGTTCAAGAATGGCGCAACGGCTTATTCCACTGCATTAAAAGGCTACAATGCCATGATGAAAGGAAAACGAATCTGTATTTCAGACAGTGGATTAAACTTTCTGATTACATTTTTATTACCTATAATACCAGATACAATACTCCTCAAATTGATTCATAAAATGCAATCACTATGAATCGAATCAATTCTGATTTTGCCCAAACGAACTAAAATTCTGGTCAGAAGTGTAATAAAAGATCATAACTTGAGCTACATCGCGAAGAAAATCAACTTTTCCAATTTCTACTCGATTGATTTTTAATCCTGTACGTAATTCTAAATCAGCCATCATTTCCTGTTGTTTTTCAGGAGTAATCAAATCAATTCGGTCGTAGGTTATTATTTTCCTTGTTTCATGTTTAATCAACCAAACATTTTCAAGTAAGTAAGTCATAAATATTACAGTGCAATTGATTACCAGCATTTCAGCAATGCTTATTTTATTTGAGGTAAGCGAGTTCACAACACTAAGACCTATAATTAAAAATAGATAAGTCATTTCCTTGATTTCAATGGCATCGGTTCGATACCTTATGATACCGAAAATGGCGAATAAACCTAATCCCATACCCGTATCTATGTCTAATTTTTTCAAACTGAAACACAAGAAAAAAGTTATTATTCCAATTAAATAGTAGGTAAAAAGGTAATCTTTTCGTTTTGTTTTTGGATAATATAACCAACGAACGATGATGGTTAAAAAAATTAAATTAAACGAAAGCCTAATCAAGAGACTAACAAAATCTGACCAGTTTATCCAAGTAATTAATTGCTCTCCTTTCATAATTAAATTGTTTGATTTATAGACTTTAACTTTCTTAATTTTTCTTTGAATCGATTGTATTTTAATGTATTAATTCCATACAATTCCAACGCTCCCATGCAATATTTACTGAATCGATAGGGACGAATTCCTCTGTTCTTCATCACCTCAAAAAAAGGTGAATTACGTCGAATATTTTCTTGTTTTAATTCAGCTATTACCAAATTGTTCAAATGAATAGCATGGTCTTGCCATTTGAATTTCAAGTCAAAATCCAGCGTAAGTCGCTCTTTTAATTCATGGTTTACCAGTGTAATTCGATTAAAAGAATTCCAAAGTTTAGGA
>JBIIVA010000226.1:0-3480 GCA_044339705.1 Crocinitomicaceae bacterium | reverse complement strand
ATAGTAGTTTGCATTGATGTCAAGAAAAAACTGTTTGGAGGCATGAAAGCATGGACGAATAATGGACAAAAATCAATGTCATACAGTCCTGTAGAATTTGCAAAACTCATGGAAAAATCTGGCGCAGGGGAGTTAATCATTCAATCCATTGATCGTGATGGAAAAATGGAGGGTTACGACGTTGATTTGATTCGATCGATTTCAGAGCATGTTTCCATTCCTGTTGTGGCGCTGGGTGGAGCCGGAAATCTTCAACATTTGAAAGATGCCGCTCAAAAAGGTTTTGCTAATGGATTAGCTGCAGGAAGTATGTTTGTATACCAAGGTTCGAATAAAGGGGTTTTGATTAATTATTTGTCAGATAAAGAGAAAAGGGAAATTTTGGTTCAGAATTAAATCTTACCTAATTCAATTTTTAATCCATCCTCTGCAACTCCCGTGTTTTCAAAATGTTCTGTTGCCTCCGAAAGATGCTCGTCTGTTTCAGAATAGCGCGAGGAAAGATGACCTAGAATCAATTTTTTGACATTTGCTGCTTTCGCAATTTGAGCAGCTTCTTTAGCAGTTGAATGAAAAGTTTGTCGAGCTCGGTCTTTCTCTTTTTCCGTAAATGTAGACTCGTGATAAAGAAGGGTAGAGTCTTTGATAAATGGAATAAGTTCTTCGAAATAAGCTGTATCTGAGCAATACGAATAAGAAAAACTTGGTTTGGGAGGAAACGTATACTTTTTAAAGTCGATGGTTTTCCCTTTATCATCTGCTGGTGATTCTCCCTTTTTCAATCGATGGTAAAATTCAATCGGAATTTGATCCTGCTCAATGGCATCGGGGTTCAAACGATACTCTTTTGGTTTTTCTTGAATTCGAAAGCCAGTTGTTGGAATGCGATGCTTCAATGGGAAACTTGTGATTTTGATCAGTCGATCTTCGAATATTAAATTTTCACCATCCGTTGAGGTTGGAACGAAATTCAGTTTAAACATTAATTTTTGTCCACCGCATTCAAATAGTTGTGTCAAGATGTCTTTCAATTGAGGAGGACCATAAAGCGTTACACCGCGATTTCGGCCAAGCAAATTCATCGTACTCAGCAAACCTGGCAAACCAAAGAAATGATCACCATGCAAATGAGAAATAAAAATGTGCGTTATTCGCTGAAATGGAATTCCAAACTTCCGCAATTGCATTTGTGTTCCTTCTCCGCAATCGATGAGAATGTGTCTGTTATTGCAATAAATATATTGAGATGTTGGATTCCGTCTGCCTGTTGGAAGTGCGGCACCGCTGCCTAAGATTGTAACAGAAAAACTCACGAATTTTTGGTAGCCAAAATAGAATCTTTCGATTCAGAAATGCTAAGAACGCGATCAAGCTGAGCGATTTCAATCATTTTTCGGACACTCGTTTGCAAACCACATAAATCAAATGTTCCATTGGTATCCTTGCATAGACGATTGGCAACCAAAACAGCACTCAATCCAGAAGAATCGCAGTATTTCGTTTTCGATAAATCCAAAATCATTTCATTGAATCCACTTTTATTTAGGTGAAGAAATTGCGCTTTGAGCTCTGGAGCGTTGCTGGCATCCAATTTTTCTACGTGTGTGGAAATAACCGTGGTTTTTCCAAAATGTTCGACCGTGAAATTCATGACTTCCTTTTTTTCAAATGTAATAAAAATTACCTTTCAATTTTAGAGGCAAGTAAATAAATTACAGCCATTCTAATTGCAACTCCGTTTTCAACTTGCTGGAGTATAATACTTTGCTTGGAATCCGCAACATCGCTCGTGATTTCTACTCCTCGATTGATTGGTCCAGGGTGCATCACCACAATTTCTTTTGAAAGGGAATTTAAAATTTCTTTATTCAAGCCAAATTGTTGCGAATATTCACGAAGTGAAGGGAAATATTTGATGTCTTGTCTTTCCAATTGAATTCTTAACATATTTGCAACATCGCACCATTCGAGCGCTTCAATTAGGTTATGAGATACTTTAACACCTAAATCTGCGATGTATTTTGGTATGAGCGTAGTTGGTCCACAAACCATTACTTCTGCTCCTAATTTTTGGAGGCAGTAAATATTTGATAAAGCAACCCTAGAATGTAGTATATCACCTACGATTACAACCTTTTTTCCTTCAACTGTCCCAAGTTTCTCTCGAATTGAAAAAGCGTCAAGTAAAGCTTGTGTAGGGTGTTCGTGCGTTCCATCACCAGCGTTTATTACGCGTGCATTAACTTTCTTTGAAAGAAATTCTGCCGCTCCAGGGCTTGAGTGACGCATAACAACCATATCAACTTTCATCGAAAGGATGTTATTGACGGTGTCAATCAGTGTTTCGCCCTTTTTTACTGAACTTCCTGATGCGCTAAAATTAACCACATCAGCTGAAAGTCTTTTTTCTGCTAATTCGAATGAAAGCCTTGTTCGTGTTGAGTTTTCAAAAAAGATATTGGCAATGGTAATGTCACGAAGAGTAGGAACTTTTTTAATTGGTCGATTGATGACTTCTTTGAAGCTGTCAGCAGTTTTGAAAATTAATTGAATGTCCTCGGAAGTGAGGTCTTTGATTCCAGTTAAATGATCAACACTGATATTATTCATTCTTATCTTTTGTAAATAAAACTACTTTATCTTCTCCTTCGGTTTCTTTCCATTCTACAGAAACGCGTTCAGAAACAAGGGTATCAACGGCTTTTCCAATGTAATTTGCCTGAATTGGTAAATCTCGTCTAAATCGCCGATCAATGAGCACCAGCAATTCAATTTTAGATGGTCGCCCAAAGGTTAACAATGCATCTAATCCAGAGCGAATTGTTCGACCGGTATATAGAACGTCGTCAACGAGGACTACTTTCTTATTCTCAATACTGAAATCCAAATTGGTTATACTTGGAATGAGTGGTTTTTCTCTTCTGCGGAAGTCATCACGAAAGAAAGTTATATCTAGATTTCCACATTGCACTTCTTTCGTCAAAATGTTTTCCAATTGTTTTTTTAAACGAGCTACAACTTGAACTCCTCGCGGTTGAAGACCAACTAAAACAGTTTCTGAAAAATCGTTGTGGGATTCAATTAATTCATAACAAAGGCGATTCAGCGTGAGTTCCAGGTGTTTGGAATTTAGAATCACTTGTTTTTCCATCGATACAAAAGTAATGATTTTTCTATGAAATAGTTTGTCTTACATTTTAATTATCGATGATCAAAAATATATTAATTAAAATTTGAAGATTAATTCTAATAAATCATTTTTACGAGGAAATAAATTATTAAACCAATACCAGAAAGCGAAAAAGATAATATTACAAAGTTTATGATGAAAAATAATTTTCTATTTTCATGTGCTGGTTTCCAATAGATTGGATTTTCTATTCCTTTTTGGTAACCATACCAATTGTAAATTTTTCTTCCGATTATAATTAAAATAATTCCTAGTATTATTTCCATTTATTTAATTTTGCGAAACGTATG
>JBIIVA010000174.1:0-5099 GCA_044339705.1 Crocinitomicaceae bacterium | reverse complement strand
TGTGAGCTACATTTCGCATCAAAAAATGAGTTTTCTGAATTACTAAGTGCTTCTGGATTTATCGATCAATACCATTTTCTTGGATCATCTTTAAAGGATTTAACCTCAAAATTAAAAGAAGAAAAATTTGATTTGGTTATTGATTTACATAATAACTTAAGAAGCCGCTTGCTTTGTCTAAGTCTAGGTGTAAAGGATACCTTTCATTTTCGAAAACTGAATTTTTTGAAGTGGTTATTGGTCCGTATTAAAATCAATCGATTACCTCAAATCCATGTTGTCGATCGTTACTTTGAAACAATCAGAAAATTAGGAGTTTCGAATGACGGAAAAAACAACCAGTTTTTTTTGGAGAAGGAAATAGACGTTTTAAAAGCGTTTGGTTTACAAAATGGTAGCTTTATCGCAATTGCTATTGGTGCCCAATATGAAACGAAGCAAATTCCATTGGTTAAAATTCAAGAAATAATTTCCAAAGTTGAATTACCAATCGTTGTGCTTGGAGGAAAAATGGACATTAAAAAGGGAATGAAGTTGATTCAATTGCTTCCAAATAAAAAGATCGTAAATGCTTGTGGTCAATTTTCCATTCTTGAGTCGGCCTCAATTATAAAAAAATCGAAGTTATTGCTAACTGGTGATACAGGTTTGATGCACATCGCTTCTTGTTTTGATATTCCAATTTTTGCGATTTGGGGAAATACAACTCCTCATTTTGGAATGTCTGCCTACAAACTAGAAAATCCCACGCTAATAAATAATTTTGAAGTAGAAAATTTATCGTGTAGACCTTGTTCCAAAATCGGTTTCCAAAAATGTCCAAAAGGGCATTTTAATTGCATGATGAATCACAATTCTGAACAAATTTCGAATCTAATTAATTCGAAGTTCAATTAGTTTCTTCTAGGAAGATTTTTCTCAATTCTGACGCTTCAGAAGGCTTCATTTTTCCTGCAAGAATTAGGCTCAATTGTTTACGACGTAAAGCACCTTCATATCGAATTTTTTCCTCCTCTGTTTCAGGAATTAATTCAGGTACCTGAATTGGGCCACCATTTTGGTCAACCGCAACAAACGTATATATTGCGTCATTACATTTTTCTTTAGCACCCGTAACTTGGTCCTCTACAAATACATCGACGAAAATCTCCATTGACGAATAAAAAGCCCTTGAAACTTTAGCCTCGAGCGTAACGATTGAAGCATGTTTGATTGGTTTTTGAAAAGAAACATGATTCACAGATGCCGTAACTACAACACGTTTGCAGTGCCGATGTGCAGATACGCTAGCAATAACGTCCATCCAAGCTAAGAGTTGTCCACCAAATAAATTGCCAAGTGTATTGGTGTCGTTTGGTAAAACAATTTTAGTAGTGATTGCTAGTGTTTCTGAAGCTTTACGTGTTTTCATAGCGCAAATTTATCAATTTATATTGCCCTTCATGTTATTAAAAAAACGATTCATCTTATTTTTTTATTTTTTAAGAATTTATAAGTAAATTTATGGTCTATAACTATAAACTCAATTATATTTTTTTTGATATGAAAAAGTTCCTTTTTACCTTATTTTCTCTAACGCTCTTGTTGACAGAAAATTATGTTCAGTCTCAGGTGAAGCGTGTGTTAGATCCATTAAATATGCGAGATGGTGAGCATGTTGAGTATTGTACTCATCATAAAAAGATGAGTGCTCTAATGCAAAACACATCGTATATAATTCAGAGTCAGCAAGACGAACAAGAATTAAATAAAACAATGAAAAAGGGAGTAGAAAAAGGGGTCGTTTATAAAATTCCAATTGTTTTTCACGTACTTCACAATGGCGGTGTAGAAAATATATCTGATGAACAAATTTATGACCAGATGGCTATTTTAAATCGTGATTTTAGATTGCAGAATGCCGATGCGTCGACAGTTCAAACACCATTTCAAGGAATGCCTACGGATGTTGAAGTCGAATTCGTTCTCGCAACTAAGGCACCAAACGGAGCATGCTTTAAAGGTATTACGAGAACCGTTAGTGCTCTTACGTATGATGGATCAGATGGAGATGCTCAAGTTACAGCAATTCGAAATGGGAACGATGTATTTCAAGGAAATTGGCCCGGAAATAAGTATTTAAATGTTTTTGTTTGCGATGATGTAGGTGGTGCAGCTGGATATACAACAAATCCTTCTTCATGGTCTGCTTCCGCAATGACAAATGGTATTTGGATTTTACACAATTATTTAGGTTCGATTGGAACAAGTTCTGAATTTACGAGTCGAGCGATGACTCACGAGGTAGGGCATTGGTTAAATTTATCACATACTTGGGGGCCAAACAACAATCCTGGAAACGCAAGTTCTTGTGGTTCAGATGATAGTGTGAATGATACGCCAAATTGTATTGGTGTTACTTCATGTAATTTATCATCGAACACATGTACAGACGCATCAAATGATGTTATTGATAATGTCGAAAATTACATGGATTACTCGTATTGTTCTAAAATGTTTACGCAAGGTCAGGTTTCAAGAATGCGCGCAGCACTTCAAGTTACAACTACTGGACGATTCAACTTGTGGCAAACGGCTAATTTAACTGCTACTGGAGCAACTGGAGTTTTAACTTTATGTAAAGCACAGTTCATAGCAGATCGCACATCAATTTGTTCGGGTGAACAAGTACAGTTAACAGATGATTCTTACAATTCCGTAAATGGATGGTCATGGGAGATTACCCCATCCACTGGTTGGTCTTTTGCAAATGGAACGTCTGCAACAGATCAAAATCCAACAATTCTTTTTTCTCAAACAGGTTCATACACAATTAAACTAACGGCCACGGATGGTTCAACTTCTCGAACAGAAACGAAAACAGATTACATTCGAGTTGCACCAAGCGCTTCAACCATTCCTTATTGGGAGGGATTCGAAAGTTATTCGACGCTTGCTAATTTATCGAATTGGGAGGTTGTTAATGTAAACAATAACAACGCATGGACAATTGAAACAGCAGCAGCAAATTCAGGCACAAAAAGTGCAAAGTTGGTAAATTATGGTCAAGCAGCAGGAAATGTTGATGAATTGATTTCGGCACCAATTGATTTATCTGTTGTTCCTTCAAATGGTTCTGTTACATTGAGTTTCAGATACGCATATCGTAAAAAAACGTCAACAGATATTGAGTATCTTAAAGTTTTCATTTCGGATGATTGCGGAGCTACTTGGGCACAAAGAAAAACTATTGGCGGTAGCGGTCTTTCAACGTTAACAGCTACATCTTCTTGGAAACCAACTCAAGCTTCTGATTGGGTTACTGTTCACATGACTAACGTTACGAGTTCTTATTTTGTTGAGAATTTTAAAATGAAGTTTAAATTCGAAAGTGATGGGGGGAATAACATTTACCTTGATGACATTAATCTATACCAAGGTGCGCCTTCAAATGATGTCGTTCTTGGACTTAATGATCTTTCCAACTTAAATTCTTTTGGAGTATATCCAAACCCAACGGAAAATGAATTGAATGTGCAGTTTAATTTAAATCAATCGGAAGTTATGTCGTTTGAAATTTTAGACTTAACTGGTAAGAAAATCGATAAGCAAATTATAAAAGGAAATTCAGGAGAAAACCTTGTTGTATTTAATACGAGTGGTTTGAGTTCCGGAATGTATTTAATAAATCTGACTTCGAATTATGCCTCGAAAACAATTCAGTTTGTCAAAAACTAATTAGTTTTTTGAAAATATTGGAATAGGATGAGTGCTTTTGCTCGTCCTATTTCTTTTTTAAGCGATTCAAAGTCCGCCTTTTTAATGCCTGAGAACGATTTGAATTTTTTCAATAAATCTTCCTCTGTTTTAGGTCCAATTCCATTAATTTTTGAAAGTTCGCTTTCAATTGAATTTTTACTCCGTTTATTTCTGTGGTGCGTAATTCCAAATCTATGCGCTTCATTACGCATAAATTGAATGGTTTTCAAGCTTTCGGAACGCTTGTCTATATAAATCGGAAATTGATCTCCTGGAAAGAAAATTTCCTCTAGCCGCTTTGCGATTCCGACAACGGCTATTTTACCTCTTAACCCTAACTCATTTATAGAATCCATTGCAGCACCTAGTTGACCTTTCCCCCCATCAATAATGACGAGCTGTGGCAAAGGCTTTTTCTCATCCATCAGTCGCTTGTAACGCCGGTATACCACCTCGCGCATCGATGCAAAATCATCTGGTCCTTCTACTGTTTTGATATTGAAATGTCTGTAATCTCGTTTACTCGGTTTACCATTTTTAAATACGACACACGCAGATACTGCATTCGTTCCTTGAAAGTTTGAATTATCAAAACATTCCATGTGAATAGGAAGTTCTTTCAGTTTAAAGTCAGTTTTTATTTTCTCCAGAATTCTATTTGAAGAAGATTGAGTATTTTGCAAAAATGCCCTTTTTTCTCTTTCTTTTTTGTAATAAAAAATATTTCTCTTTGATAATTCAATTAACTCTTTTTTTTCTCCTTTTTGTGGTACAAAAAAATGAAAATCTGTAAAAGGTGATTCAGGTTTCACTTCAACAATGATTTCTTTTGATTTACTTTGAAATTTTAGTCGTAATTCAGGTAAAACATAGTTGATTAAATCTGTTTGATTTTCCTCAAGTTTCTTTTCAATTTCAGTGGTATAAGCATGTATTATGGATCCTTCTTGAATGACTAAATAATTGACGTAAAATTGATTTTCATCTTCCATAAAACAAAAAACGTCTACGTCGTTTAATTTCGACGAAACGATGGTCGATTTGGAACGATATTTTTCAATTTGTTCGATCGTTAACTTCAGTTTCTGGGCTTCTTCGAATTGGTAATTCTCTGAGTATTCTAACATTTTTTTGCGCAAAGCTTGAATTAATGAAAAGGTTTTACCTTTCAAAAGCAATTCAATTTCTTCAATCATTATTTTGTAGTCCTTTTCCGATTGAAGTTCAACACAAGGGCCAAGACATTTACCAATGTGAAATTCGAGGCACGTTTTATACTTTTTTTTAGCTAAATTTTTCGCAGACAAATCTAGGTTACAAGTTCTAATAGGATACATTTCTCTTATTAAATTTAGCAACGC
>JBIIVA010000116.1:0-7977 GCA_044339705.1 Crocinitomicaceae bacterium | reverse complement strand
CATTCATTGCTTTCACATTGGGATAAGGACAATAAAACGTTCCGTTCAAAAGTTCTTTTTGTCGAGTTGAAAAAACGCGCGGAAACGACTCATTCGTCAAAACAATCCAAGGAAAAGTTTTATCATCTTTTAACTGAATATTGTATTTCGGTTGATATGTTTTTATTAAATTGTTTTCAAGCAGCAGCGCGTCTAATTCGTTATTAACAACAATAAATTTGATATTGGCAATACTTTTAACCAAAAGCCTGGTTTTATTATTTTCTTGATTTTTATTGAAATAGGAGGAGACTCGCTTTTTGATGTTTTTTGCTTTTCCTACATAAATGATTTGCTTTGTTTTGTCAAAATACTGATAGATGCCCGGTTCTTCGGGAAGTGAAGAAATCATACTTTTTAGTTCATCAATGCGATTTGTCATTGGATAAAATTAAAAACAAACTTTTAGTTGAATGGAGTTAACATTATCTTTGTCATTATGTTGGATCAAATTATAAAGTTTGCTTTAAAGGAGGACATAGGGGAAGCAGATCATTCTACCATGGCCTGTGTTCCAAACGATGCATTAGGAAGCGCCCGTTTGTTGATAAAAGAAAATGGAGTTCTAGCAGGAGTAGAGGTGGCCAAACGTATTTATGAAATATACGATCCAAAATTAGAAGTGACTTTTTTTAAGAAAGACGGTGATTTGGTAAAAACCGGTGATGTTGCATACCTTGTTAAAGGATCCTCTCAGTCTATTTTAACAACGGAGCGGTTGGTATTGAATTTCATGCAACGAATGAGTGGAATTGCAACCCAAACTGCAAAAATTGTTAACGAAATCAAAGGTTGTAAAACAAAATTATTAGATACACGCAAAACCACCCCAGGAATAAGATATTTGGAAAAATGGGCAGTGAAAATTGGAGGGGGAGAAAACCACCGTTTCGGTCTTTACGATATGATTATGTTAAAAGATAATCACATTGATTATGCGGGAGGAATCATACCTGCTATCGAAAAAACGAAGGAGTATTTGAAAAAAAATAAAAAATCACTTGGAATAGAGGTTGAGGTGCGAAATATGAGTGAGCTACATGACGTTTTGCGAATAGGAGGAGTAGAGCGAATCATGTTAGACAATTTCAAGCCGGCTCAATTAAAAGAGGCCTTAGCAATTATACCCGGTGAATATGAGACAGAAGCATCAGGGGGAATTACTTTGGAAAATATTCGTTCCTATGCTGAAACAGGAGTTCAGTTTATATCTGTAGGAGCTTTAACTCACTCTGTAAAAAGTTTGGATTTAAGCTTGAAAGCCGTTTTTTAAAATTGATCCAAGATTTCGTTATCATCATTTTGGTCTATTTTTTTTCGAATAAAGAAAATAGAGACAAATAATATAATCGCTCCTATAATTATCAAACTAATTGAAAAAGGAAAATGGAGCATTTTGAAAACTAATCCTGCAAAAACAAAAAAAGAACCTAACCAATAAGTTAAGTTCGACATGGAGGTTCCATATTTATCTTTTGAATAGCTAACAAGATTGAATACAAAACCAAAAGCACCCAAAAGAAGAAATATAACCAAGGTAATTCCACTTGATAGACCAATATTGATATTTAGAAAGAGGCTTGCGGCAAAGAAAAATGAAACAATGTAACATAATCCGCCTATTAATTTGAGCTTTTTCATTTTGTTAATCGATTAAATTCAAATTCGATTTTTTATAACTTGCAATATCAAGTAAAAAATCCACATCATTTTCGATTGCATTTCCAATTACAACAATATTGGCGCCCGCTTTGTGACATCTTTCTAATTCCCGAATATTACGAATCCCACCCCCAACAATTAATGGCAAACCAATCGATTTGACTTGTTGAATCATACTTGATGATACCGGGTATTCTGCGCCACTTCCTGCATCAAGATAAGTTATTTTCTTACCTTGAAGTTTTCCGGCTAATGCAATTCTTCGTGCCAAAGCATATTGGTTAGAAGGAAGCGGAGTTGTTTGAGAAATAAATTCAACACTTGTTTTCTTGCCGCCATCAACCAGTATATACGACGTTGGGATTACTTCCAAGTCCATTTGATTCAATTCCTCTGCTGCAGCGATATGATGACCAATTAAAAAATCTGGATTTCTTCCTGAAATCAATGACAAAAATAAAATTGCATCTGCATGATGACTAATTTGATTCGATGCTCCAGGAAAAATGACAATAGGAAATAATAAGTTTTTTTTTAGTTTTTGAATGCAAAAGTCGAAGTCAGCCTTATTTACGGTGCTTCCTCCAATAAAAATATAGTCGGGGTTCGCTAAATTGATTTTCTCAAAAAAAACAGGTGTGTTTTGATTTCTGAATTTTTCAGGATCGACCAGAATAGCGATGGCATATGAATTGTTAGAGATTGAATCCAGAACTTTCGACATTATTCAAAGTTAAAACATATCACGAGATTTTCATACATCATCGAATGAAGATTGACTTTTTTCCATCCTGAATTTTCCCGCATGCGTGCATGCAATTTGGAAATCTTGTCCCAATATGTGATAATTAAATCTGTTTTAAAATCTAAACTATCGTCCTTGTTCAACTTGTATAGGGCTTCTTTTGCACTCCAAGCAAAGGTCAACTCTTGAGCAGAATCTTGATTGAAAAGTACTTTTTCAGAATCATTTAAAAATCGATCACTCACTTTAAAGATGCGGTCATTACATTCTTCAATGTCAATTCCTATAGAATACGGAGCAACAGCGAAGGCAATGAAATTTTTACTATGGCTGATTGATAATTGTAAGTGTGAGTTTTTAAAAATGGGTTTACCATTCCTTAAATATCCAATTTCTAAGTTTGAGTTAAATTCATTCTTTAAAAATCGAGCTCCTAAAAACTCATTTTTTCTTAATTCATTTTTTATTTCAGCCAATTTATTCAATTCGTGATTGAATAAAAATACATCTTCAGCATTCCATTTTTTTTTTTTACATAATAAAAAATTCACATCATTTTTTGTAAATTGAATTATTGAATTTTCATTCTTTTTAATCTTTGAATCAAGCTTTTGCATGTTTAAATGTAGTTAGGTTACGGTAAGTCTCGTTAATTCACGTTGAATTTAATTTTTTTTAACATGACCACTATCAGAATGAATTTTTCTATATTTACAAGCTTAATTAAGCTTAAAAATAACAATTATATACACAATATTATGGTTGGTAAGATTAAATTATTATTGATAGTTATTTTATTATCAGGATCTTATGTGTTTTCTCAGGCCGGTTTGGGGACTTTAAAAGGTAAAGTAAAAGATGCTGCTACCGGTGCTCCACTTGGAATGAGTAAAGTCGTAATAATTCAAAATAGCGCGGCTAAAGGAGGTGCACAAACAGATGCTGATGGAGAATTTCAAATAAACGGTATTCAGCCGGGAACCTATAATGTGAAAGTAACAAACCCGGATGGCTACCAACCGTATATGATTGAAGAGGTATCAATATCACCAGATCGAATTACATTTTTGGATAACATTACGTTAAGTAAACCGGGAAGTACGGGAACGGAAAAGGAAAAAGATTTGAACGAAGTTAAAGTTGTTCGTTACAAAGTGCCTCTGATAGATAAGGACGGTGGGGCTTCGGGTGCTAAAATAACTCGTCAAGACATATCTAGAATGCCGGTAAGGTCAGCAGCAGCGATTGCTCAATCTGTAGGAGGTGTTAATTCTGACGAAGGTTCGGGAGCTATTTCTGTGCGTGGTTCGCGTTCAGATGCAACGTATTATTTCATTGACGGTATAAAAGTAAGAGGTTCTTCAAATATACCTAAGTCTGCTCTTGAGGAGGTGTCGGTTATTACGGGTGGGGTCCCGGCAAACTATGGAGATGTTACTGGGGGTATCATTGCAATTACCACAAGAGGTCCTGCTTCTACTTATTTTGGAAGTGCGGAAGTTGTATCTTCAGGTATTTATATTAAAGGAAATGATCCTCTTGGTTATGACGGTAAAGTTTTTGGATTAGACAAATATGGGTACAATCTTTTTGAAGGAATGCTTTCCGGTCCTCTTTGGATGCAAAAAGATTCAACCGGGGCCAAGGTAAAGCCAAGGTTAGGATTTTTAGTCTCTGCGAATTTTACAGATGAATTAGATTCAAGACCTTTAAAAGACGGTGGGTATCGAATTAAAAGGGATGTGAGAGACAGTCTATTGAAAAATCCATTAAGACCGACATCCACCGGATTTGGGACTTTTCATAATGCTCTTTTCTTGAGAAAAGACGATTTTGAAAGAGTTCCTTGGAGAATGAATGCGAGAAATTCGGTGTTTTCTGCACAAGCTAAAATTGACGTAAATACTGGACCATCAGTAAATCTTCAGTTTGGAGGTTCAATGAACTACAGCTTTGGAAATAGCTACAATTACGCAGGTTCTTTGTTGAATTTTGAAAATTTTGGTGTGTCGAGATCTTTGGATTATAGAGTTTTTGGAAGATTTACGCAGCGTTTCAACAACGATCGTGAAGGAAGTAGTTCAAAAATCAAATCTGCTTTATACAATATTATGGTGGATTATTCGAAATCGAAAGATGATGTTTATGACCCAAGGCATCAATATAACATCTTTAACTATGGTCATGTTGGGAAATTTGTGACTAGAAGACGTCCGTCATATGAGTACAATCCAATTACTCAAACATATGTTCATAATGGTTTTAAAGATATTGAAGTTGCATTTACCCCGTCAGCAACGAACGAGGCTCTTGCGGCAATAACCACCCAATACTACGATATTTATGAAGGGGAACCAATCGGCAGGTATGAAAATTTGTTTCAAATCCAGCAAGGAAATGCCCTTCGAAATGGAGATGCTCCTGCAAGCGTATATGGTATATGGAGTAACATTGGTACACCTTATAACTTTTTTGGAAAAACAGAAAACGATCAGTTTCGTGTAACTGGTGCCGGTTCTGTTGTAATCGGAGATCATAGCATCTCTCTTGGTTTTGAATATGAGCAACGTGTGGATCGAGGTTGGACTTCAGGCACGACAACAGGTGGAGGAACCAATGGTCCAATTGGAATTTGGTCAATCGCAAGACAGCTCGCAAACTTCCACATTCGCGAGTTAGACTTAAATAGTGGAATTATTTCCGATTCAGGGTCATTCAAAAAGATAACCTATGATCGTTTGAATTCTGGTTATGCCTATACATCCGGAACAGGTCAATATGGTGGACAAGGTGGAAATGTGGATGCGAACGGCAATATCATTCTCGATAATCAGACTTTCTTCGATTACAATTTAAGAACGAAATTAGGCTTAAATCCTGCTGGTACTGATTTCATTGATATTGATGAATATGATCCAAACTTATTTCAATTTGATATGTTTTCTCCAGATGAACTACTAAATAGTGGAAATTCTTTTGTTTCATATTGGGGATTTGATCATACTGGTAAAAAAGTTCGTGGAATCACCGACATTAACAAATATTTTAATGAGTTTGATGAGAATGGAAATTATCGAAGATTTGTTGGGGCATTTCAGCCTATTTATATGGCGGGATATATAATGGATAAATTCGCGTTTAAAGATATTGTTTTCAACGTTGGTTTGCGCGTGGATGTATTTGATGCTAATCAACCAGTATTAAAAGATCAATATTTGTTCTACAATGCAAAGACGGCAGGAGAGGTTCGTCAAATGAAAGCAGATGATCCAGTGCAATATGCCTGGGTAAATATACCCGAGAGTATAGGAGATGATTATATTGTATATGTAAACGATGTAAATAACCCCACATCTATCAATGGTTTTAGAACAGATAATGTTTGGTTCAACTCAGTTGGAACTCCTATTGAGGATCCAAAAGTAATTCGCGGTCCTGCTGGAATAGCGCCTTGGTTGGTTGATCCTTCTTTGCAAACACCCACTGCTGATGCTTTTGAAAACTATAAAGCTCAAGTGAACTTCATGCCACGTATCGCATTTTCATTTCCCATTTCGGATGAAGCTTCTTTCTTTGCTCATTATGATATCTTAACCAAGCGTCCAACGTCAGGATTTAGATTTGATCCTTTTGAATATCAGTTTATACAATCCAGAAGCTCAGTAATTAATAATGCCAATCTAAAACCTGAAACTACAGTCGATTACGAACTCGGTTTCCAACAAGTATTGACACGAACGTCCTCTTTGAAAATTTCTGCATTCTACAGGGAACAAAGAAATAATGTACAATTGCTAAATGTTTTTGAAGCATATCCTGCAACATACAGAACCTTTGGAAATCGTGATTTTGGAACGGTTAAAGGTTTAACAATTGCATATGATTTGAGACAAACAGGAAATATTAGGATGACTGCAAACTATACGTTGCAATTTGCCGATGGAACTGGTTCTGACGCAACTTCTGCAAGTTCTTTGGTTAGTGCTGGATTGCCCAACTTGAGAAATATATTCCCTTATTCTTTTGATCAACGTCATGCATTTGCTATTACAATGGATTATCGATACGGAGAAGGTGCTGATTACAACGGTCCAAAAATTGGAAAAGTAAATCTTTTAGAGAATACTGGTTTGAATATATTTTCAAATATTTATTCAGGGTCACCTTATTCATCTCAAACATTTATTACGGATGAAGGGATAGGCAACTTAAATGCAGGTATTAATGGTACTTTAAACGGCTCTCGTTTGCCTTGGTCATATAGATTAGACCTTCAGTTAGATAAAACAATTAATATCCAATATGGTAAAAAGGAAGACAAGAAAAAGAAAGCTTTCTTAAATGTGTATGTTCGTGTCGTGAATCTGTTCAATCAATTTAACCTTCTTAATGTCTACAGAGCTACTGGAAACTGGGATGACGATGGGTTTTTGGCAGCAGCGGCTAATCAAACATCGATTCAAAACCAAATTGATGAACAATCTTTTAGAGATTACTACATGATGAAAATTCAAAATCCTTTCAATGTGAGTTCTCCAAGAACGATTAGATTAGGACTAAAATTTGACTTTTAAATTTAGAAAAATATAAAAACATGAAAAAGCGATTATTAATACTTTGTATTGGTTTAGGTTTACTTTCATCAAACGCTTTTGCTTACTATGGCCCCAATGACAAAAGTGGCAAGCCCAACCCAAAGCCCAAAGGCGCAAGTTGTGCTCCGGCAACAGCAAAACTATACATGCAATTTAATGATGTAAAAGCACTCATTGAACAGGGCGGTAGTATGTTTCAAAATAGAGCAGCAGTTGTAGCAGCATATGAGGTTCCAAAGGGAAGTAATTTATTTGCAATTTTCGCAGGTGCTCTGTGGATGGGGGGAACTGATGTTAATGGTCAGTTAAAATTAGCGGCTCTTCGTTATCGTCAAGGTAACGATTTTTGGCCTGGTCCTTTAACAGTTACTCCAGGGACTGGAACTTATAATCCAAATTCCCCTGTTGGAGATGATGCAATTCGTGATTTTGGAGAAGCGAGTATAAATACAGACGAATGTATTGCTTTCGATCGCTTCGATAGTATTCGTAAAGCAGATGTTATCAAATTTAATATTTGGTGGGAATGTAATGCAGGTTTATCAACCGAGGGATGTGATGACATTGAAGCACCTTCTAATGCGGAATTAAATTGTATTTATAATTGGCCTGCGCACGGAGATGTTTCTAAAGGTCAAGATTATTTTCTAGCACCTTTCTATGATCGTGATGGTGATGGAAATTATAATCCAGATAATGGTGATCATCCTTGGTATGATGATATTCTCGGTAGAGATGATATTGAATGTGGAATAGATAGACGTGTTTCTCTCTATGGTGATATCACATACTGGTGGGTTTTCAACGATAAAGGTAACATTCATACTGAAACGAATGGTGATCCAATTGGAATGGAAATAAGAGCGCAGGCGTTTTCTTTTGCAACAAACGATGAGGTTAATAGGATGACATTTTACAATTATGAGTTGATTAACA
>JBIIVA010000225.1:0-3486 GCA_044339705.1 Crocinitomicaceae bacterium | reverse complement strand
AACGTGACCCCGAAAAGACTGTTTAGATTGATATCAAAAAAAGTAAACAATTAGTCTTAATTCAGTTTTTTCGCTTGGTAGAAACCTTTTTAGTTGGCTTTGATTTTCGATACTTTATGGGTTTTGCTGGTGCAACATATTTCACTGTGCGCGTATATTCGCGTGATCCACATAATTCATTTACGCTGAGTTTTATTCGATATGTGCCCGGTTTTTTGTAATAGTATTCGAATCTCGGCTCATTTTTTATCTCACCATTTCCTAAATCCCAAGTATAGGTAGCAGTATTCGAAAACGAAGCTTTGACAGTAAGTTTATATTTACCCGAATTTGTTCTTTGAGGTTCGACATCAAAATAATTTCGGTCTAATCCTATTTCACTGAGATTATTTAACACATAACTACTAGCCTCCTTCTGGATTGATGCCGCTACTTTCGAATCAATTGTTCCTGTAATTACACCTTCAACAGATTCTCTAAAAATGGAACAATAAAATGTACAAGCAGATAAATAGGAGCCATTTTTATTGGGATGAGCCTCATCAGCATCATATAAATTTATACTTGGGTATTTTGTTCTAATATTGGCCCAAACATGTCCAACAGGAACGATAGGGAAATCATAACAAGATGCGATGTAGCGATAACCATTTGAGATATTGGAGGTCATTTTTTCATAGGTGTCATTTTCCAAAGCTTCTTTGAAACCGTTTTTATAACCCCATGTCATATAAAACAAAATATTACTACAGGGATTATACAACCTTATCGAATCTACTATTTTGGAAAGAGGAGGGACCGTTTCTTGATCAATTTTGTCATAGGATAAAGACAATTCTCTGGAATATCCTTGTAAAACTATGTAATCCCATTTTTTACTTTTGATAGCATCAAACATATCATTCCGAGAATAATGCACTTTGAAGGATGCACCTGACTGCGTATTCATTTGAACAATAACAGGTTTTTGTTTCTCTTTACAAATTCGTTCAAAGATTTTAGGCATATTATTCATATGCGTGTAAGAATTACCAATAAAAAGTATTTTCAGTGAATCGGTATTCATTGCCAAAGCATTTATACTTAATATTGAAAGAAAACAAACGCAAAGAAATCTCATTTAACCATTTATAATTTTATCTCTAATCTCAGAGAAAGAAACAGCATCTAAATCTAACTTCGGTCTCTGAAAATTCATATCTGAAACAGATTTAATTGGAATTAGGTGGATATGAGCGTGAGGTACCTCGAGACCGATCACACTTACTCCAATTCTATTACAATCCACGCTTCGCTTCAATTTTCTTGCCACCTCTTTTGAAAAAGCAATCATTCGACCTAAATGATCGTCCTCTAAATCAAAGAAATAATCTATTTCTAATTTGGGGATAACAAGTGTGTGACCAATTGCCAATGGATTTATATCCAAAAAAGCCAAAAACTCATCGTTTTCAGCAATTTTGTAACATGGTATTTCACCCGAAATTATTTTTGAAAAAATTGTCGCCATCAGCGCGTAATTTCCAAAATCTCAAATTTAATAACTCCTCCGGGTGTAGTAATTTCTGCAATATCACCTTTTGATTTACCTAAAAGACCTTTTCCAATTGGAGAACTTACTGATAACTTTTGCTGTTTTAAATCAGCTTCGTTTTCAGCCACCAAAGTCAGATTCATTTCTGATCCATTCGAATGATTCTTTAATCTCACCTTTGATAAAATATAGACTTTAGAGGTATCCATTCCGCTTTCATCAATTAATCGCGCATTAGCAATAATTGATTCCAATTTGGAGATTTTCATTTCCAAAATTCCCTGAGCTTCCTTGGCAGCATCATATTCAGCATTTTCAGATAAATCTCCTTTATCTCTAGCTTCCGCAATTTGCTCGGAAATGGCAGGACGTTGAACTGTTTTCAACTCATGTAATTCGTCTTTCAATTTTTGAAGACCTTCTGGTGTGTAGTAACTAACTTGTGACATAATCGAATTTTATAAACGCAAACAAGAGAGCCGATCTGACCCTCTTGTTCAACAAATTTAATAAATTATTTTAAACTGATTGTAGCACCAACTGTGTGAATCACTCCAAAAACACCAGCCAAACGAGCACAATACTCTAATCCTAAAGCACTTTTATTTTTTCCAACTAGTGCATCAATAGAGAAACCTGCTGATGGACCAATTAAAGCATTGGATCTATTTTCTACAGAAAGGATATTTTTCTCATAAGTATATCCTGCTCTAAAATTGAATGCCATGTTCTCGTTTGTCATTGTGTAGTCTAATCCCAAACGATATTGATCATTCATAAATGAGTTTGCAGTAAATCCTAGAGCTACGTTTAATTTGTTTTTCTCGTTGAAAATAAAATCGTAAGACCCACCTATAGCCAATAATGAAGGTAATTCAAATGTTGCAGAACGCTGCTCTAGGGAAGCAATATATTCTGTTGAAACGTATGAAACCTGCTGTGAAAGACCATCACCTTGAAATCTCATTACAGGACCAACATTTTTCAAAGCTATTCCAAATTTAATTTGATCATTTTCACCTGCAACGTATCGAATTCCCGCATCTAGCGCTATTCCATTTGCTTTCAAATTCGAAATATTCTGAGAAATAACCTTAAAATTTATTCCACCATAAATACTCTTCGAGAACGCTCGTGCGTACCCAACATTAAAAATGTTCGCGCGTGGGGAGAAGAAACCAATATTTCCCTCAGGATTCGCAACAGTAGTAATCGGAATATCTCCAAAATTCATTGACTGAACACTTATTGCAATTACACTTGATTCAGATACTCTTTGAGCAATACCGGCTGAATTTAAACCGATACCAGCACTACCTAGCCAATTTGAATAATTAAATTTGATTTGTGTTTTGTCTGTAAAAGCCAAGCCTGCAATATTCATGTAAGTTGCCTCTAATCCATTTGTGTTAGCGTAAGCAGCATCGGCGAGAGCTGAACTTCGTGCCCATGGATTGACCAATAAATGTGAAGCTCCTGCCGAACCAACTCGATCTTCATTACCTGCATTCACATTTAAAGAAGTGATTAGCGCAAGAGCAAGAGAAAATTTATATGTTATTTTTTTCATATCCGAACTATTATATTCCTTGTAAATCTACTTGTCTCATTCCTCCGAAGAACTTCAGAACTCTTGTTCCGATATCAGGAACCTCTACATAAATTAAATAAACGTCACCAGCAACCGGAATAGCTTTGTGATTTGTTAAATCCCAATCTAATGAGGTAACCGGGCTATCCTTTTTGAATGTTCTTACTAATTTCCCACTTGTAGTATAAATGCTAACAGTACATTTCTCTGGAAGATTGGTGATTTTAACACGTGTGTCTAATCGAGATCTCTCATATTCAGAGAATGCGTAATATGGATTCGGCACCACGTTGATCATATCCAAAACTTCCTGTAATGCCTTGCTCTGGCCTACCTGTGTTGCAATTTTATCCATCGACCA
>JBIIVA010000224.1:0-3507 GCA_044339705.1 Crocinitomicaceae bacterium | reverse complement strand
ATGGCATCTATACTTCCGTGAATACAGATATATTTGGAACAGCGCGCAATAATCCACCTGACATTGGTGCGATTGAATTGAATTGATCTTTAAGGCTCTTCCAATAATACTTGATACTTTGAAAGACCCTCTTTTCTTGAACAGGCGTTAAAATGCCACCATTCCGTTGGAATATTTCTAAATCCTTCTTTTCTCATTACCATTCGGAGTAATTCTCTGTTGTTGATCTGTTCTTTGGATAACTGTCCAGTTTTGAGAAAACGGCTCTCCAACTCAGGATAAGCAATTTCTCTGAAATCATCGTATCCCGCGCCCATATCCAATGGTTTTCCAGTCTCATCACAAATTGTCAAATCAACAGCCGCACCTAAATTATGTAAACTCCTATTTCTTGGATTTGAAACATATTTCCCTCTTTCCACAGGTGGAAGTGAATCCATCGCATCCCACATTTTTTGCTGAACACTAACCGGACGAACAGCATCGTAAATCAATAATTTGTATCCCGGTTTCAACTTTGACAAATATTCTTGACAATTTGATAATCTCAGTGCTACATCTTTTTGAAGGTATGCCCGATTAATTCTCGAATATAACTTTATTTTCATGAAATTATCTGTTGTCGCATACTTTAACTCAACCAGTATCTTTGGATTTACCTCATCAATAGCAACTAGGTTATTCGAAAGAATTTGTTTTTCATTTAACCGATGTTCTATGCTATCGTTTTTTGTTTGAGGTAAAGAATCGTTGGATTTACTTTTATCTAATTTATTTTGAACTGAATCATTTTGATTCCCGCATGAGAAAAGAACCAAGGCGTTCGTCAGTGCAAGTGCGATTACGTGTTTCAAAATAAATAACGCTTAACTCAACAATTTCTTTGTTTCAACCGTTATTCTCGTTCTCAGACCATCAGAAATAGGATACAAAGGCAAACGCATGTGTTCTTCCATTATTCCTCGAACAGCTAATGCAACTTTCAATCCTCCCGGATTTCCTTCCTCAAAAAACATTTTAGTGATCGGTAATAAATCGTAATGTTCCTTTCTAGCTGTCGTCAAATCACCGTCCATAGAAGCGTGAACCATTTTCGAAAACTTCTCCGGAAATGCGTTGGCAACTACTGAAATAACTCCATCTGCACCTGCTGCAATTAATGGCATGGTAAGCGCATCATCTCCTGACAAAACACCAAATTCCGGTTTTCTTAATCGAATAATTTCCATGATTTGCTCCATGTTTCCGGATGCTTCCTTCATGGCCACGATATTAGGGATTTCAGCTAAAGCTAACGTTGTTTCAGGTAACACATTAGAACCTGTTCTTCCCGGAACATTGTATAAAATGATTGGCAAATTCGTGCAAGACGCCAAATACGTGTAATGCTCAATGATGCCTTTCTGAATTGGTTTGTTGTAATAAGGTGAAACAGATAAAATTCCGTCAACTCCTGATGGAACCTTTTTTAAGGTTTCACCAACTGCAATCGTGTTGTTTCCTCCTACTCCATAAACAATTTTTAACTTCCCTTGATTGACATCAATTACCGTTTGAAGAATTTGCATTTTCTCTTCTTGAGAAAGCGTTGGAGACTCGCCGGTTGTTCCTTGCACCACTAAAAAATCAGTTCCACCGTCCAATTGAAGTTGTACCAATTTTTTCAATGCATCGAAATCAATCGATTTGTCACTTTTAAATGGCGTAACTAAGGCGACACCGGAACCTTTAAATGGATTATTCATCTATGGAAATTTTTTCGAGTGTTTTAATAACAAAATTGAGCATTTCTGCAGGATCAGTTGAGTCCGAATTCAACTGTAAATCAAAATAGTCATTGTGTTCATTTGCCAATATTCTTCGCTTACAATTCGTACTTTTTATTTCCTTGAAAATAGGTTGATCCACATTTCCAAACCATATCATAACATCATAGTCACGATTCAGTTCCGATTCTAACTGCACATCTTTCAATTTTCCCCAAAACGAATAATCATTCGGAGAATTGTAATAAATTAAAAAATGTGGGGGGAGCGTATTTTTATCTACTTCCTTTTCAATATTTACAATGATGATCAATCGATCCACATTGCTCACATTAAGCATTTTATCTAACGACTTACGAAATCCATTCAATTGTTCATCATCTTCATAATTGAAAACAACTAACAAGGATCTTGTCGCATTCCAAATATTTTTTTCTCTCATGAACTTATGAGTTTGATAAATTCATCTTCACTAATAATTTTCACACCTAAATCGGTGGCTTTCTTCAATTTCGCCGGTCCCATATTGGCTCCTGCAACTAAGTAATCTGTATTACCAGAAACTGATGATCCATTTTTACCTCCATTTTGATCAATCAATTCCTTCAGTTCATCTCGCGAAAAGGCTTCAAATGTTCCAGATACAACCACTGTCTTGCCCTCTAATTTAGCTGATATTTTTTCTTTTTCACGAATTTGAAATTGTAGTCCTTTTTCTTTCAGTCGATTTATGATAATTAAATTCGATTCTTCCAAAAAGAATTGTTGAACTGAAATAGCAATTTTTTCGCCGATTTCCTCGGTTTCAATCAAATCGTCGTATTTCGCTGAACATATTGCATCGATGTTTTTAAATTGTTTGGCTAATTTTTTAGCAACTGTTTCACCAACGTATCGAATGCCAAGTCCAAATAAAACACGCTCAAATGGTATTTCCTTCGAATTCGCGATGCTTTTCAACAGATTGTCTGCAGATTTTTCGGCCATTCGTTCCAATCCGACAAGCTTTTCAAACGATAATTCATACAAATCTGCGCAGTTTCGGATTAAACCTTTGGAATACAATAAATCAATTGTTTCAACCCCAAGACCATCGATATTCAAGGCTTTCCGACTGATAAAATGCTCGATTCGTCCTTTTACTTGTGGAGGACAGAAATTCTCATTCGGACAATAATGTTGTGCTTCTCCTTCTCTGCGAATCAATTTCGTTTGACACTCCGGACAAGATTCAATGAATTCAATTTTTTGATTTGAATCCGTTCTTTTTTTCTCATTTACGCCAACAATTTTTGGAATGATTTCACCTCCTTTTTCCACAAAAACAAAATCACCTTGATGCAAATCCAATTTTTCAATTTGATCGGCATTGTGCAGAGATGCTCGTTTTACAGTTGTTCCTCCAAGTGAAACTGGTTCTAAATTCGCTACAGGGGTTATGGCTCCAGTTCTTCCAACTTGATATGTTACTTCAATCAACTTGGTTTCAACTCGATTTGCTTTGAATTTAAATGCAATCGCCCAACGAGGTGATTTGGCTGTAAAACCCAGTTTTTGTTGTTGAGAATATGCATTAACTTTTATAACAATTCCATCAATTTCAAATTCAAGTTTATCACGTTGTTTATCCCAAAAATGAATAAAATCCATAATTCCATCAATGGAACCCGTTTTTTCGATAAATCGGTTTTTTTGTGGTGGAATTTTAAATCCCCAATTCCCGGCCTCGTTCACAGCTTCG
>JBIIVA010000223.1:0-3526 GCA_044339705.1 Crocinitomicaceae bacterium | reverse complement strand
CTGTGACTTCGACAACTTCAACAAGTCCGGTTTCAGGGTTTTTACCGGTGGCCATCATACCTGCTTGTTCGAATTGAGATAAGTACTCATTATTAAATTCGTATCTGTGACGGTGTCTTTCAGAAATCTTTTCAGAATTGTATGCCTTTGCAACTTTTGATTTTGGCTTCAATTGACAGGCATAAGCGCCCAAACGCATGGTTCCCCCGAAATTGGAAATGCTTTTTTGTTCTTCCATCATTGAAATGACCGGAAAATTTGTCTCCTCCGAAATTTCAGTAGTATGCGCATCCTCCATATTTAAAACGTTTCGAGCAAACTCAATTACTGCGCATTGCATTCCAAGGCAAATTCCCAGAAAAGGAATCTTGTGTTCTCTTGCGAACTGCACTGCTTCTATTTTTCCCGAGATTCCACGAGACCCAAATCCTGGAGCAACTAGAATTCCATCTAAATGTCCAAGTTCACTTTCAATATTGTCTTTGGATAATTTTTCCGAATGAATCCATTCTACTTTAACCTTTGCTTCGTTTGCTACGC
The DNA here is from genome assembly GCA_044339705.1 of Crocinitomicaceae bacterium. Lineage (GTDB taxonomy): Bacteria > Bacteroidota > Bacteroidia > Flavobacteriales_D > Crocinitomicaceae > UBA952. Next base: position 2,986 of record JBIIVA010000223.1, on the reverse strand, counting down.
CTGCATGAATAAATGATTCGCTTATTGATTTATAAGAGTCCTTAAGTTCTACATATTTCCCGATCAATCCAATTGTTACCTCTTTTTTCGGGTTTTTCAAGCGATCTAAAAATGATTTCCAACGCGACAAGTCAGGTGTGGATTTTTTCGGCAAGCCTAACTTCTCCAAAACCACTTTATCCAATTCCTCAGCCTGCATGAGCAAGGGAACATCATAAATGGAAGATGCATCGCGCGATTCGATTACTGCATTCATGGAAACGTTGCAGAATTTGGCTATTTTACGGCGAAGATTCAAGTCCAATTCGTGCTCCGTTCTGCAACATAATATATCTGGTTGAACGCCCAATTCCATCATTTGCTTTACGGAATGTTGAGTTGGCTTTGTCTTCAGTTCGCCGGCTGCGGCAAGATAAGGCACTAAAGTTAGATGGACGACAATACAGTCATTTTCATATTCCCAAAGCATTTGTCGAACTGCTTCTACATACGGTAATGACTCAATATCACCAACAGTTCCACCAATTTCGGTAATTACAATATCGAATTTCCCGTTTTTGGCAACTAATTGAATTCGTTCTTTGATTTCGTCTGTAATGTGAGGAATTACCTGAACCGTTTTCCCCAAATAATCTCCTCGACGTTCTTTTTCGATAACTGCCTGATAAATTCTTCCGGTCGTAACGTTATTTGCCTGAGACGTTGGAACATTCAAAAAGCGTTCGTAGTGACCTAAATCCAAATCTGTTTCAGCACCATCGTCTGTCACGAAACATTCGCCGTGTTCATATGGATTTAATGTTCCTGGATCAATGTTAATGTAAGGATCAAGTTTTTGAATCGTGGTGGAATAGCCTCGAGCTTGTAATAATTTGGCTAAAGATGCAGAAATGATTCCTTTACCCAGAGAAGATGTTACGCCCCCGGTTACAAAAACATACTTAGTGGAATTGGACATGAAATTAATTTGAAACTACGGGACGCAAAGTTAATACATCATTCGGAAGTAATTTGAAATTGTTGAAAATTAAATTAGAGTTGTCTGAAATAAATGATCAAATTATTCAAACGTAAAAAAAAAGCCAACCTTTCGAATGAAGAAGAATTCAATTTAGTTTATTAAAAATGCGCAATTAAATACGCGTGACTAACTACTAAAAATTAATCAATAACTACCTAAGTACCTCCGTAAAAACCATTCGCCAGCAAGTAAAAGGAAAAGAAGAAAAATTACTAATAGGTAGTCGATGAGTTTATTAAAGTTCGTTTCTTCAAAGCTTATTGTCGTGATATCACCTCGATTTTGAATCTCATTAATCAGTTTATGATAATCTTTCAAGAGATAGAATTTTCCGTTTGATTGTTTCGCGACTTGCTTCATTACACCATGATTGGCTGCGGTTTCTATTTTTTCAAGCTCGATGTCTTCTACAATAAAAACGCCGGATTTTTGATGGGTTTTTCCGTTAAATTTTGTTTCCGCTAACCATCTATATTTCCCCGCTTTTAATTTTCCCAGTGAAAGTTTATAACCGCTTCCACTAACTCCAAATTGTGAACGGAAAACTTTTCCTTTTGAATCGGTTAGTTTTAATTCGATTTTTGGCTTTGTGATTGGTTCCAAGGATGAATTGTAAAAGGAAGCATTAACGATTACTTCCTCCTCAATGGTAAATCGTTTAGGGAATTCAATGCGAAGTCCGGCCTCTTGTTGTTTAACCATTAGAAAGTTCATTGTTTTCGAAAACAATTCGCTGAACGCCTCGTGATTTCCTGAACGGGTGTAATCATTCAGTTTCCAGCGCCAAAGACCCTCGCCGTATAACACACCAATTTTGAGATTATTTTGATTGACAAGAAACAAGAGTGGGTCTGGTTTTTTTACAGGGCCAATTCGTTGATTCAGCACTACAATTGGATTCCCTTCCACTTTGAGTGTTCCGAATTTACTTTTTAAGGGTGGGTAAAAATCGAGAGCTTCCGCCACTTTCTCCGACAACTCGAAATCATTGAATCCGGGGGCGAGCGTTGGTTGGATTTCATCCGTTTTATTCCCTTTCATACCAGAAATCCCTAGATTCAATTTATTCGCAACTGCAGATTCCGTATTGGGACCCAAAATGTATAAAATTGGAATTCGTTTTTCTTGCAGTAATTGAAGTATCGCTGCATCAAAATTAGTTCCAGGTTCGTGCCAAACAACTAAATCTGTTTTTTCTAAATTCTTGTTCCAATCTTTTATTAAAACACTTTCAGATTCAATGTTTTCATTTTGATCCAATACTTCTTTCAATGCAGATATATCTGGATGAGGCGCACCAGCTAACAGTAGTACTTTATTCCTTGAATCAATAACTTCTACATAAAAAGTACGTTGATTGTTTTTTAAAGTACTTTCACCATCAAGCGCTTGCAATTTAACTGAGTAAGTTTGAAATCCAATTTTGTTTGCTTTTAGTGTGAAGTTTACCTGTTTAAAATCTCGCTTGGAATTAGCATAAGAGATTGTTTGTATGGCAACTGGTTTTCCATTTTCATAAACACTAACGCGTACTGATTTGCCACCCAATTTTATAGACTCCAAATCAATCTCAACTGGAAATTCATTATTGAGAAAAGCGATATCGTTTACTGAAACATTTTTTATAAGTTGATCTTTTCGAGGAGTTGTATCGCCAACTGCAAGGGAGAAAATAGGAGTGAGGCTAATTTTTTCTGCAGCGTATGCGGGATTGGTGCCTACATTATAATTGCCATCAGAAATGAAAGCGATACCCCCAATGTTTCTATTGTAAAAATCAAAATTTATTTTCTCAAAACCCGCTTCAAGATTGGATGTTTTCTCAGAAAAATTCAACTTTTGATCGGAAATATTGGTTCCAACGTATAAATCGATTAATTCAAAACGTTCGCCATATTTTTTCTTTAGTTCTGAACGATAGGAAGCAATTTGCGTTTTGACCAAACTACTGTCCTTGTAGTTCAT
>JBIIVA010000060.1:0-13276 GCA_044339705.1 Crocinitomicaceae bacterium | reverse complement strand
TTTTTATTTTTTTCTAAATGCACAACGGGTTATTTTTACTTAAAATGAAAAAGATTACCATTGCCATTGATGGATTTTCAGCTTGTGGTAAAAGTACACTTGCCAAAGATCTTGCAGAAAAACTTGGTTATATTTTCATTGATTCAGGTGCCATGTATCGAGCTGTCTCACTTTTTTGTTTGCGGAATAATTTAATCGAAAATGGAATTCCAAATTTATTTCGCATCAAACAAGAATTACCTAGCGTTAAACTCCAATTCAAACGTATTGAGGATGAATCCAGGTTGTTTCTAAATGACGAGGACGTCTCTGTAGAAATTAGAACTAATGCGGTTGCTAATATTGTTTCAAAAATTGCAGCAATTAAAGAAGTGCGTGAAAAATTAGTAGCAGAACAAAGACAAATGGGAATTAATGGTGGAATTATTATGGATGGAAGAGATATCGGCTCAGTTGTTTTCCCTCATGCTGATCTTAAAATATTCGTTACCGCCAATGAAGACATTCGAGTTCAAAGAAGATTTAAAGAATTAATAAGCAAGGGAATTTTATGCTCGTTAGAGGAAGTTAGAGAAAATTTAAAGGAAAGAGACTTCATCGATTCAAACCGAGAAATAAGCCCTTTGATTCGCGTTCCAGGCGCCATGGTTATCGATAATTCCAATCTTTCTAGAGAAGAACAAGTGGAAAAAGTTATGGCAATTATACAGGAAATTGCATAATGCTCAATAAGCAATTACTTCCAACACATTCAATAGCTCGTCACTAATGCTGTTTTGTTTTTGAATTGATTTTTCGAAAGACACCAACTGAATTTCATCATTTATGATTCCAACCATTCCATTTCGTTTTTGACCAATTAAAAACTCTACAGCTGCTATACCCATTCGGGTGGCTAAAACGCGATCCATGCAAGAAGGTCTACCACCACGCTGAGTATGCCCCAAAACCGTTATCCGAATATCGAGATCAGGAACATCTTTTTTAACTTTTTCAGAAATAAGATATGCTCCTCCTTCTTCATCCCCTTCAGCGACAACGATTATTAATGAATTATAATTGAGTTTTTTATCTCTTTTTATTAATGTGATCAATTGATCAACATTCATTTTCGTTTCCGGAATCAAAATCGCTTCTGCTCCTCCCGCAATTCCGGCGCGCATTGCTATTGATCCCGCCTCTCGCCCCATTACTTCAACGAAAAAAAGTCGATTATGAGATTCAGCTGTATCTCTGATTTTATCAATCGCATCCATTGCAGTATTGGTAGCGGTATCGAATCCTATGCAATAATCAGTTCCGACTAAATCATTGTCGATTGTGCATGGAATCCCAATTATCGGAAAATCGAACTCTTTGGCAAATTCAGCTGCCCCCTTGAACGTTCCATCACCACCAAGAACGATTAATCCTTGAATTTCCTTTGACTTTAACTGATTGAAAGCTAATTCTCGAAATGAATATTCTAAGAATCGTTTACTTCGAGCAGATTTTAAAATAGTACCGCCTCGTTGAATGAGATTTTTTACAGATGATAAATTCAATTCTATAAGACGTCCTTCAATTAAGCCCTCATAGCCATCTAATACACCAAAAACAGCTAAATCATGTAAATTTCCCGCACGAACAATTGATGCAATGGCTGCATTCATACCTGGAGCGTCTCCACCAGAAGTAAGAATTGCGATTTTTTTCATTTTTATAGGTCAAAAATAGACCATCTAAACCCAAGTAATCTTACAGAAAAATGTAAGTTTTTTTTAATAATGAAACGAATAGAACTATCTCAAACTAACGCGTCATTTTAGTACAGCAATTTTCAATCGAACCTTAACACCATTAGAAATTCCTGAAAGACAATAGATTCCTGAATTAAAATTAGGAACATTTATCTCATTCTCAATCGAACTATTCCCAACGAAAAGCACCTTGCCATTAATATCAGTTATTTCAAAAATTGAATTTCCATCTAACCCTACTATTCCAAATGCCCCGTCATTCGGATTTGGGTAAACTAAAAACCGTTTATTCAATTGAAAGTCAATACCCATGCAATTATCCACTGAAATGACTTGGATTGCTGTATCGCTTCCTACTGAGTTTGAAGCAACTAAAGAAACGGTATATGTTCCTGAATTATTGAATGTGTAAATCGGATTTTGATCATTTGAAGTTCCACCGTCACCAAAATACCAATTCCACTGAGTAGGGAAATTTGTTGAATTATCACCAAATGAAATTGAATTCCCTAAACAAATTGTGCTATCCGAGACTGAAAATTGAGCAGTCGGAGTTGAAGCAATTTCGGTAGGATTGATATAAATATTGAAGTCATCAAAATAAAAACCATCGGCAGTTGTGCCTCCATCCGATCTAAGTTGAAAACGAACCTTAATTGTTTGCCCCAAATAATCACTCAAATCAATTTCTTCCAAAACCCAATCAGTTTTCGTTCCCTCGTAAAGTGGCTTGTTTAACGGTTGAACCCCACCCGAAACTCCTAAAACTGTATAATTACCACATTGACCAACCCATGTATTGCCTCCATCAGAAGACACTTGAAACTGAACGAAATCATAATCAGATTCCAATGCCCATTTGGCATAAAAAGAAATTTTTGCTGAACTCGCATTCGAGAGATCAATACTTGGATTGTACGTGTATATTTTATTCGAATTATTAGAGTAATTATTCAAAGAACCATCAAAAAAACATTTGGTTGGAGAAACATATGTACTAGTGGTGGTTGACCAATTTCCCGACCAGTTTGATGTTACAGAAGCATCTTCCGAGGAAACGAGATTATATGAACCGAAGAACTTTATGATAGTATCCCTCTTCTCCCAGAAACCATAATCTGTTAGCAAAACATACTTGATTGGATTTCCAAATTGGATATTTGGATTGAGCGAATAGGAGATTGCACCGGATGAATTTTGCATCAGGCTCAGATTATAGTTAATTGGTTCTCCAACGGAAATAATGTTTAAAATTGGTTGTATTGAAATGATTACCGAACCATTTTCTCTACCGAAACGCTGAATTTTATGATTAAAACTTCCTTCAAGGTTTGTAATTGAAGTGGGATCAACGTCCTTTGCAACGTAATAATTTTTTGCCAAGTGTGCTAATACCAAATTCGGAAAATACATTTTTTGACAAGTAGTAATAATTTCTGACTGTGGCTGCCAAAAGGCCGTTCCAACCTCCGGAGTATGAGCAAATATGGTGTCTTTCAAGCCTATTCCAATATCTGATTTGTATTGATAATCATCTGAGTCGCCGGATGCAGGATACAAACCGGAACTCTTCATAGCCGTATAGCCATTATATTCGACCATATGACTTGTGTAGCTTTGAAAATAATCATGATGATCTGCAAACTCCGCATTTGATGTGCCGATTGGGAACAAAATATCTTCAGCATAAGTATGCGCATTAAATGCAAAATCAAATTTATTATTCTGAGTCAACCACCTCATCGCCTTTGTCTCCGGTTCAGAAAAAGCTGAAGGCCCGCAATAGGTATCATTACTCGGGTTACTACTCGTGCCTGTTGTCCCCCAACCATAAGAATAGTTTCGATTCAAATCAACCCCAAATGTTCCATTACCATTGTTTCTGCGATTCTTACGCCACATCCCTCCACCATTTGGATTAGTCGTTTCATTGTATACATAACCATCTGGATTAATACAGGGTACAAAATACATTTGAGTATTATTGACTAAGTAAGAAATTTCCTCATTCGAACCATAATTTTCAAGTAAATACCACATAAAAAAAATAGTTTCCATCAAAGACATTGGTTCACGCGCATGATGAATTGCCGTATAAAGAATTTTTGGCTCTACAGCTTCATCGGTATTCGGATTATCTGAAATGCGTACACAATAAATCGGGCGATTTTCATGAGTTAAAAAATTAGAAATGGGAGCCTTTACAGAAATTAAATTCGGATACAAACTTGCCATTTGATCTAATTCAGCAAGCATTTCATTGTATTTCAGATAACCGCCCATAGACCCTAAATTAAAATTCATTGGAATCGAAGGGGAACTGTATGGATTATTATCACTGGCATTAGAACAATTCACATTTTTGTTTTGCGATTGAACTTTTTTGTCTTTTGGGTCATTCAATAAGTGAATATAATGCGCTTCGATATCTGGAATAATAATTTCAAACGAAACGTTATTTTGATCCATAATGACTATTTCTTCTTTGGAGAAATCTGAGATAAAAAACACTCCATCCTTTCGAATTCCATGATCTACAGCTACTCCAAGATTTCCAATTCGATTTATTTCTTGATTATCACCAAAAACTTTTACTCTTGAGTAGTTTTGGCTCAATACTTGAAAGAATCCTAAAAACAGAAAAAGCGAAAGCAAGGGTAATTTCATAGTTCGAGTTTAGCTTCACAAATTAACAAAAAAAACATTGAATACTCAATTTTCACTCATTTTGAAGGCAACCTTTTAACAATTTATCAGTAATTCAGTAATGGGAGTTTTGCCCGTTTGTTGTATTTTCGCTTTACATTGAAGAAACTTAAATTCTTTCTTATACTATTGCTTGTTTCAAAAGCATTTTCCCAGTCAGTTTGGATGACTCCGAACAAAGGACAATGGGATGAAAGAATATTATTCAATGTTGATTTAAACCACGGGAAACTTTACATTGAAAACCACGGAATGACCTTCTATTTATCAGATGCGCTTGTTCACAATCATCACGATAAAAGTCACGATCACGAAGGAATCAAATATCACGTAATCAAACAAACATTTATTGGCTCAAATTGGAAAGGAAATGCGATTGTTTCCGATTCATCTCAAACATACAAAAACTTTATTTTAGGAAATGATCAGTCCAATTGGAAGTCCCTTATTTTTGATTATAAAAATGTTAGAGTGCCTAACTTTTATGAAGGAATTGATCTAATTTATTCAGGTGACAACGGACAACTTTCCTACAATTTTGAGGTCTCCCCAAATTCTAAAGCTGAACAAATCAATTTTAATTTCGAAGGTGGTGATCATAATTACATTGATGAAAATGGAATTTTACACATAAAACATCGATTTGGAGAAATCATTCAATCCGCTCCTCGAGCATGGACTATTGATGAGCAAGGAGTTCGAAAAAAAGTGGAAGTTAAATTTAAGGAACGAAACAATATCATTTCTTTTCATTTTCCAAGAGGCTACGATAAAAGTAAAACCCTTTTCATCGACCCTAGTTTAACATTTTCTACTTTCACGGGTTCTGCAGCAGATAATTGGGGATTTACAGCAACGCCCGACCCAAATGGGAATCTTTTTGGAGGGGGAATTGTATTTGCAAGTGGCTATCCCACATCAGTTGGAGCGTTTGACGTCTCATACAATGGAGGAACCGGAATTTTACCATTCGACGTCGGCATTACAAAATATAACGCTACCGGAAATCAGTTACTGTACTCGACCTTCCTCGGAGGTTCTGGAAATGAAGCACCTCATAGCATTGTTTGCGCGCCAAATGGTGAGTTATATATTTATGGCACCACTTCCTCTAGTAATTTTCCAATGGCAGGAACGCCTTATGACAATAGCTTCAATGGTGGTCCGAACTTATCTGAAAATAGTTTGGAATACAATGGGTCTGATATATATGTCGCACGTTTGAATGCTAATGGAACTAATTTAATCGCCTCCACCTACATAGGAGGATCGAATACGGACGGATTAAGTACGAATAGCCTTCATTATAATTACGGGGATCAATTTCGAGGAGAAATCACTTTGGATGACAATCAAAACGTTTATGTTTCCAGCACCACCGAATCGAGTAATTTCCCAACCGTAAATGCCTTACAAAACTTTTTAAATGGTGATCAAGACGCTATTGTTTTTCGAATGAATAGTAATTTGAGTGCATTAACTTGGAGTACCTATTTTGGTGGAACAGGAAATGAAACCGGAAACGCCTTAACCCTAGGATCCAATAGCTCTGTTTATTTTGTTGGAGGCACAACATCATCTTCCTTGCCTATTTCTTCCGGAAACGATCTAACGTTCAATGGTGGAATGTCTGATGGGTATCTAGTTCGACTAAACGCAACTACAGGGGCTATGCAAGCAGGCACCTTCATAGGATTGAATGAATATGATCAAACTTATTTTGTTCAAACGGATATCGACAACAAAGTTTATGTATATGGACAAACGGAATCTAATTGGCCCATAACACCAGGTTGTTATGGAACTGCAAACTCGGGACAATTTATTCGAAAATATGATTCAGATCTAATGAATATCAACTGGACAACAATGATAGGTGGTGGAAGTGGACACGTTGAAATTTCGCCAACAGCTTTTCTTGTTTCAGACTGCTATGACATCTATTTGGCCGGCTGGGGTGGTGCACTCAATCAGAATGACCAAGCGACCAATTCAACGACCTATGGATTTCAATGCACACCGGATGGTTTTCAAGTAACAACCAATGGTAGCAATTTTTACATTGCTGTTTTGGATCAGGACGCATCCGCTCTTAAATATGCCACATTCATGGGGGGAATTGGAACATCAAGCAGTTTTAGTTATAATCACGTAGACGGAGGAACAAGTCGTTTTGATAAATCGGGTAGAATTTATCATGCCGTTTGCGGCGCTTGCGGGGGAAACCCAAATGGTTTTACCAGTACTCCCGGAAGTTGGTCACCGACGAATAATAGTTCGAATTGCAATATGGCTACATTTAAATTTGAATTGAGTTCAATCGAAGCAGCGGCAGCGCAACCCGAACCCTTAATATGTATTCCACAACTTGTCTATTTTCAAAACAATAGCGTAAATGGAAATTCCTATTATTGGGATTTTGGAGATGGTAATACTTCAACAGAATTTGAACCTTCTCATCAATACACTACTCCAGGTGTTTACGAAGTAGAATTAGTCGTATCCGATTCTACGGGTTGTTTTAGCGCTGATTCAGTATCTGTAATTGTAAATATCGGTGCATTTGAAGGTAATGTGACGACACCCTCAAGTCCCATTTGCCCGGGTGACTCTTATCAATTTGATGCATTTGGAGGCTCAACTTATTCATGGTCCCCCGCAAACTTATTGGACAATCCTTCCATTTCTAATCCAACGGCCACCATTTTTCAAACCACCATCTTTACGGTTACAATATCCGACAGTTGCGGCTCATCAACAAATCAAGTTACTTTGGATGTAATCGACAATGAACTTGAAATTTCACAAGACACAAACGTTTGTATCGGAAATAGCGTGAGTCTGTTTGCTAATGGAAATGGAAATATCTTTTGGGAGCCGGCAACGTATTTAAATAATACTTCTATTCCAAATCCAATTTCAACTCCGGATTCGATGATTACCTACACTGCAACATTAACATCCCCTGAAGGTTGTGTAAAAAAAGATAGCGTTACCATTTCTGTTTTTCAAAATCCACCCATACCAATTTTAGCAGATACCCTCGCCATGTGCAAAGGAAGCATGCTAGACATTGTTATATCTGGAGGAACAACATATGATTGGAGTCCGAATACTTACATTCTAGATCCAATTGGAGCCCAAGTAACCGTATTTCCACCAACTGATCAATGGTATTATTCATTGGTAACAAATGCTTGTGGATCCAAACTTGATTCTGTTTTCGTAATGGTTACTACTGCAGAAATTACTGCGGGAAATGATACAACCATTTGCCCAAATGATAAAGCCACCCTGTGGGCCAATGGGGGGACATCTTACTTATGGTACCCAAATAATTTTGTGGAGAGCGCCTATGACAATACAGCCATTGTAAAACCGGCAACATCAACTATTTTTTATGTTGTTGGAACTGATTCTGTGGGATGTAAAGATACTGCAACTGTGGAAGTAAATGTTCTTCCTTATCCTTCCTTACAAGTTTCATCTGACGTAGTCGCTTTTTACGATGATGAAATTCAACTGAATGCAATGACGCACGTCCCGGGTGCACTTACATGGAGCCCTCCTGAATTTTTGTCTTGTGTCAACTGTCCAAATCCAATTGCGACACCAAATACCGATATAACTTATTTTGTTGAATTCATTGATGCCAATGGATGTGTTGCGAAAGATTATGTCAATATTTCCTACAGACCGGCAATATACGTTCCAAATACCTTTATCCCGGATGGGAATAATGTAAATGAAGTATTCAAGATTTATGGCGGAAACATAAAAGAAATGGAATGTGAAATTTTTAATCGTTGGGGAGAGCTAATCTACACTTTAAATTCAGTAAATGATTTTTGGGACGGTACCTACAAGGGTAAAATATGCCAAGATGGAACCTACACATGGAAACTGAATTTTCAAGATTTCCAATATCGTAAATATCAATTAACCGGTCACGTAAATTTATTGCGATAAGACTCTGAAATTTGCATTAATTTCGTGACAAAAATAATGGCAATTCAAATACATTCATTTCAATTCAACGCATTCCAAGAGAATACTTTTATTGTTTGGGATCAAGAAAAAAATTGCGTCATCATCGATCCTGGATGTTACAGCAGGCAAGAGCAACAAGAACTAAAAGTATTCATTGACGATAACGAACTCAAACCGCTGGCACTTTTGAATACACATGCACATATCGACCACGTTCTTGGAAATGCCTTTATTAAGAATACTTTTGATATTGATTATTATTTACATCCAAATGATTCAGTAACCCTGAAATCCGTGGCCTCTTACGCTCATCTTTATGGTTTTGAAGGATATGAAATATCTCCAGAACCAACTAAATTTTTGGAACATGGTCAGATACTTCATTTTGGAAAAATGGAAATTAAAGTTTACCACACTCCAGGACATGCTCCAGGACATGTTGTTTTTCATTTTACCGATGGAAATTTTGTTGTGAACGGTGACGTTTTATTTCGAGGAAGTTTTGGACGAGTAGACTTACCCGGAGGAGATCTAGAAACTTTGAAGAAATCAATTTTCGAAACGATGTTCAAATTACCTGATGAAACAATTGTTCATTGTGGTCATGGACCTAAAACGACCATTGGAAGAGAGAAGCAATTCAATTACATTCATCAATTTTAGTTTTGAAAATCGGAATCAATACACGTAATTTATTATCCCATAAATTGGAGGGTTTCGGTCAGTATTCCCTTGAAATAACGAAACGAATTTGCCAAGATCATCCCGAACACGAATTCTATCTATTTTTCGATCGAGCTTTTGACCCAAAATATATTTTTGCCAAAAATGTAATTCCAATCGTTGTCTCCCCTCCTACCCGACATCCATTTTTATACGTTTGTTGGTTTGAGTTTTCATTGAAACGTGCGCTAAAGAAGCATAACATAGATTTATTTTGGTCGCCTGACGGATTTTGTTCCCTAGGGTCAAAAGTTCCACAAATCGCTTCAATTCATGATTTAAATTTTGAGCACAATCCGAAAGACTTACCGTGGCTTGTCTCAAGCTATTTCCGATTCTTTTTTCCAAGATTCGCACGCAAAGTAAAAAAAATAATTACTGTTTCAGAATACTCAAAAAATGACATTCACACCACTTATTCCATTCCCTTAGAAAAAATCAAAGTGATTTACAACGGTTCGAATGAAGACTACATACCGATTAACACCGAAATACAGGAAGCGATTCGATGCAAATACACAGAAAGCAATCCTTTCTTTGTTTTCGTTGGCTCTTTGCATCCTCGAAAAAATGTAAAACGATTAATTGAAGCATTTGAAATCGTATCTCAAAAGAGCACTAAAATCCGATTGCTGATTGTCGGAAGCAACATGTGGAAAGATGAAAAGTTATCCATTTCTAACGGACTACAAAATCGAGTTATTTTTACAGGGCATTTGGAAACTTCCGAATTGACAAAAATAATGGCAAGTGCATTAGCTTTGACTTATGTCCCCTATTTCGAGGGATTCGGTATACCCTTGGTTGAAGCCATGCGTTGCGGAACACCAATTCTTGCCGCAAATACGACCTGTTTACCCGAAGTTGCTGATGAGGCAGCTATATATTGCGATCCGTTCGACATTGAAGATATCGCACAGGGAATGTTGAATCTGCTTGAAAATCAATATTTAGTTCAAGAACTTTCAAAAAAAGGACTGGAAAGAAGCATCTATTTCAGCTGGGATAAAGCAGCGAAAGAAGTTTGGACTGAATTGGAAGAAGTTTTATCGACTTTGAAGAATATATAATTTTTTAACTTTGCCCTCTCGACTTCGTAGTTCAACGGATAGAATAAGCGTTTCCTAAACGTTTGATCCAGGTTCGATTCCTGGCGAGGTCACAAAACACAGTGAGAGTGCAGAGCGAGCGATATACTCCACTCTGTTTTCTTCGCTCTCTCAATCATTCTCGCGCTTTATCAAGGATCGTTTGTTCTGTTTGATTTGTATATCTCAATATTAATGAGTTTTTCACTCATTAACAAACAAAAAAGTCGCCGTTGATTTTGGCGACTTCATTTGTGATTTAATCACTTCTATTGCAGCGTTGTTATATTACCCCAAGATTCGAAGGATTTGCAACCCTTCGCTTAACCACTGAAAATTTCGCAGAACAAGATTTTAATTCCCCCCGGATTGCAAATCCAGAGGAGCGGGAAATGATTGAGTTACTCACCAAATTTTCTATCATCAATAACAATTTTAACGTTCGTTTTAATCATTGAAAAGCTCATTATTTATATCAATTCATCACCGTTAGCCATTTTCATTTTTCCAGTAATTATTTTTATCAAATCAATTAATGCCCACCATCCACAACCACCAAATGTTATAAGCATTAACCACCAATTAGAATATCCCATCATTAGGCGGTGAATACCGAGATTACCTAAAAATAATGTAATCAAAATCATAGTAGTTTTTGATTGTGCTTGTTTCTCTGTAGGTATTGGTTTTTTCTTTAACTCAAGTTCATTTATTTGACTTGGGGTTAGAGTAATACACTCGCTAATTAAATTGGCTATTCGTGAAATATGTTCGTTGGCTTTGGTAACTTCAAATGTTTTGTCAAAAGCACCAATTTTTCTTGAAACCTCAATTTCTATTTTAGATTTCGTTTCCGTAAGTGAACTAACACTAACATCCACATAGACACCTAAACTCAGGAACTCAAGTGCCTCGAAGCGAAACGTCTTTAAGACTTCATTTTTTGACGTAAATTTATATGTCTTGTTAATTAGAGGAATATACTGAATGGTCTCAATTATTTTTTGACTGTCAAAGTCAACATCAAATGATTTTTTTGGATTTGGAATGGCTCCTAACATTTTAATTAGTTTTTTAATTTATTTGCCTACTCTGGAAAGTTTTCGGCTTACCTGTTTCGAAAAGAAGTAACGTAAATTAAACTCCTCATATCGTTTATTTTTTTGGCAAAAATCACCCCCACGAGTGACAACTAAAGTCAATCAATAAAAAAATGTAAAATTTTTCAGACAACTGAGGTCAATCGTTTGCTCAGGTTTGTGATTTGTTCTATTTTGTGACCCAAAAATTGAATATCTATGTTAAATCAATATAAGATTTTGAGGGTATTAAAACTCATTTCCTATTTGGAACAATCACCATCCAAGTCAATAGGTCACTTGGCAGAAATATTAGATTCAACTGAACGAACGGTTTATCGTTATTTTGATTTGATACGTGAATGTGGTTTTGACCTTCAACGAGATGAACACAATCGTTTTTACATCGTGGATGAACGAACCAATGGTGTTCGTTTTACACAAGAGGAAGCCCAATTATTGAAAGAATTGGTATTGAAGTATTCCAAACAAAACAAACTCAAAGATTCGGTATTGACCAAAATCTATTTGGGTTCTGAAATTCAAATGGTAGCCAGTCATTTGGTGAATGCTAAAAATGGAAAGGTGATTGAACGATTGGCTCTTTCAATGGGAAACAAAGAACAAGTGATTTTACGGAAATACCAATCCATAAATTCTGAAACCATTTCTGATCGCTTGGTGGAACCCTTTGGTTTCACAGACAATTATCAAACGGTGATGGCGTATGAGATTGATTCAAAGAAAAACAAGACATTCAACATTGACCGAATTACTTATGTGGACTTCACCGGAAAACCTTTTAAGAACAGTAAGAAGTTTCAAAATCAAGTGCCGGATGTTTTCGGTTTTAGTTATTCCGGTAAAACCCATTCCATTGATTTGGAGTTAGGTTTGAAAGATGTTTTGTTGCTCAAAGACCAATATCCTCAAACATCTCCATTCATTCATTATAACCACCGAAAAAACACCTATCAATTGAAAGTTCAGGTAAATGATATGAAGCCGATTGAACGGTTTATGAGGGGGATAGAACCCGAAAAAATGTAAAATAATTGGTTATTTTTGAAAATCTATGAAAAACGAAATTATTTTATACCAACCAAATCAACTTACGGAGCATATTGAAGTAAGGATTGATGAAGAAACGGTTTGGCTTACCCAACAACAAATGGCAGCACTTTTTAATCAAACTAAGCAAAATATTAGTTTACACATTAATAATTGCTTTAAAGAGAAAGAGTTAGAGGTCATTTCAGTTGTCAAGGATTCTATGACAACTGCTAAAGACGGAAAATCATATAAAACAAAATACTACAACCTTGACGTAATTATCTCAGTCGGTTATAGGATCAAATCAAAACAAGGAACTCAATTTCGTATTTGGGCAAATCGGGTGTTGAAAGATTATCTCCTTAAAGGATATGCTGTAAATACGCGTATGAATCGCTTGGAAGATAATCTGGAAAGCCTAAAAAATAAAGTGGACCAAATTGACCTTCAAATCAATACTCAACTCATTCCCACACAAGGAGTTTTCTTCGATGGACAAGTTTTTGATGCGTATGAACTGACCTCAAGAATTATCCGTTCGGCCAAAAAAAGTATCGTTCTAATAGATAATTACATTGACGAAAGCACTTTTACACATCTTTCTAAAAAGGAAAAAAATGTGACGGCTTCCATCTTTTCTAAATCGAATAGCAACCAACTCCAGCTGGATTTGAAAAAAGCGAACGAACAATACGGAGGCTTTGAATTAAAACCTTTCAACAAAAGTCACGACCGCTTTCTGATCATTGATCACAATGAAGTGTATCATCTCGGTGCTTCTCTCAAAGATTTAGGTAAGAAATGGTTCGCATTTTCAAAATTGGATAAATTACTTGTGGATAGCATTTTAAAACTATCCGCAGAATAAACAAAGAGAATAAAAATTAAGCTTAGACAC
>JBIIVA010000004.1:0-41762 GCA_044339705.1 Crocinitomicaceae bacterium | reverse complement strand
TTGGATAAATTTTCAATTCAAAAGATTCAATTTCCACTATACTTGATGCTTTTTCCACCGTGAAGGTTGTGGCTAATGCGCAACCTTTCGAATCTGATATGGTAATTGTATAATTACCTGGATTCAAACTATCTATATCTTGAACTTCTGTTCCATTTGACCAACTGTAAGCGTAGGGAGGAGTACCTCCTGTAACGGTGATATCAATTGATCCATCCTCAGTTAAATCGCCTGATGCAGGATTCAAAACTGCATTCACTACAAGCGGTGCTGCTGGCTGACTGATTGTAAAACTCATTGTTCCTGAACAGCCATTATGATCCGTAACTTGAACTGCATAAACTCCAGCGGTTAAATCTTCAATAGAAGAGCCAGATTCACCATTACTCCATTCATATTCAAAAGGAGCAACACCACCAGTTACATTTAAAGAAATCATTCCGTTATTGCCTCCCGAGCACGAAACATCATTCTTTGTTGCATTTAAGTTCAAAAGGGCCGGTTCACTTAGGTATTTAACAACTGTAATAACACATCCATTGGCATCTTTTATATTGATATTGTAAAAAGTTCCCCCGGATAAATTTTGAAAATGTCCAAGACTAACGTACTGACCTCCATTTAAACTGAAAGTATATGGAGGAACACCCCCAGAACCATAAACATGTATTTGACCATTATTAGCACCATGACAAGCAACATTCAATACACCAACGATTGCATGTATGGCTAAGGGTTGGGAAATTGAAAATGGTTTTGAAGATATACAATTAGCGGCATCTTTAATCGTAACATTGTAATTACCAGAGGGCAAGTTGCTGAAAGTAGAAGATGATTGGTAAGTAAATCCACCGTTCAAACTGTAGGCGAAAAATCCTGCACCGCCAGAGGCAGAAACCACAACCGAACCTGCCTGAGCGCCATTACAAGTGACATTTGTAACTGCTGTATTAATTAAAAAGGCATTTGGTTGAGTTAATACCTTGGTAATCGAAGCTATACAACCATTGGCATCTTTTACTTGCACAACGTAAGTTCCAGCAGTAAGACTAGAAAATGTATTTGATGATTGAAATGACACTCCATCTTTACTGTAAAGAATAGCACCTGTTCCCCCTGAAACGCTTGAAATTGTTATAGTTCCATCGTTTCCACCGTTACAAGACACATTTTGTGAAGTTGATGACACAATTGCAGGTCCACCCGCAGAAACAATCACACCAGAAACAGTATTTTTACATCCACTTCCGTCTTTAATTACAACAAATTTTGTTCCGGCTGAAAGACCTGAAAAAACGCCTGAACTACTAAAATTAACACCATCCATACTATACACATACCCACTTCCTGATCCCCCTGAAGCAACCGCCATAATTGAACCATTTGAACTGGAACAAGTTGCATTTGTTGTATTCACAACAGCACTAATTTCAGTCGGTTGACCAACTTGAACAGTATCTATTGTTAAACAACTGTTACCATCTCTAGTTGAAACAATATACTCACCAGAAGGCAAATTTTGAAAGTTACTTTGAGTTTGATAATTTACACCATCGATACTATAACTGTATGTTTGAACTCCACCCGTTGTTGTTGCGGCTATTGATCCGTTTGCACTTTCAAAACAATTGGCATTCGTAATGGCTATGGTGGAATTTAAAACAGTTGGTTGAGAAATAAGAACAGAAATTGTTTTCACACAACTCGTTACATCTCGAACATATACCGTATATGTGCCGGCGGTTAAAGCTTCAAAAACAGAGGATGATTGATAATTTACTCCATTTAAACTATAGCTATGAATTCCTGTTCCCCCGGTCGATGTTACTTGCAGTTCTCCATCATTTTCACCATTACAACTAACTGGGTTACTAACTGCTGAAGCTTGTAATTCAGGGCCTTGGGTAATTATTACTTGTGAATAACTTTTACAAGCCGCATTGTCCTTAACAACACAGATATAAGTTCCTGCAGAAAGTCCGGTAAAGTTTCCATTTGACTGAAAAGTAGACCCATTATTAATACTGTATTGTAAATTTCCTACACCTCCCGTTGCTGCGAGGGAAATAGACCCATCACTTCCGTTAAAACAACTAACACTCGTAGAATTTAAAACATTTAACATGGGACCAGATTGAGTATTAACAATAACTGTAGTGGATGATAGACAACCATTTGCATCCTTCACTGTCAATGTATAACTTCCCGCGCTCAACCCTGTGAAAGTGCCACTAGTTGTGAATGACCCGTTGTTCAGTTTATATTGTAAAGGTGCAACACCTCCACTAGCATTACACGTAAAAGCACCATTTGATTGACCACAGCTCGCATTCGTAGTTTGAATTGTATTAAACGAAATGCCAATCGGTTGCGTAATTGTAAAGCTACTCGAGGCTGAACAGTTTTTGGAATCTAGGACATTGAGTGTATAATTTCCTGCCGGAAGATTATTAAAGGAGGTTGACGATTGCCAGGCTCCACCATTTAAATTAAAATAGTATGGACTAGAACCAAACTGAGCTTGACCAACAATACTTCCATTAGATAAATTATAACAAGTGACATTAGTTAATCCTGTAGTAGAGGCTTGCAATCCTACTGATAATATTTTTGAAGTTGATTTGGAGCAAACGCCTTCCCAACCTTCAATTTTCGTTGTCAATGTTACGGTGTATGCTCCTCCAGCAGCGTATGTATGACTTGGATTCTCTAAATGTGAAACAGGAGTTCCATCTCCAAAATCCCAAGTATATAAAAAGTTTGCACCTGTGTAGTTATGGCGAACAATTTTATTGAACATACTATCTTTAGTGAATTGTGATGAATTTTGGAAACCAATTGAGGTATTGGCGGCATAACAATTTGAAGTTGTGGTGAATACAGGATTATTGAGGTGAGTCATGTTTGGAACAATATAAAAATCCCCATCTTTGCCAAAACTCATCATTGCACTAGCCCAATTCCCCCCTGTTGATGTTCCGGATAGAGACGCTAAATCTTGACCCAAGCCCTCTGTATTGCCCGTATACTTTAAATCGAATGAATTACCAAAAGGGTAGGTATTCAATACCGAAACCGAAATCGCAAAATTTGCATTAACATTTGCCCCTCCAGGAAAAGTTACATCCATGTAACCATTCATATTGTCGGGATACGTCCACCACGTATGGTTTACACTTGCAATAGAAGAAGTTGGTCGCCCGCCAATATCTACATTGTAAATAGTAACTTTTAGCGGCACACCGGAAAATGGACCGAAGCCTTGATGATTCCCAAATATTCGGGCTCCATAAACTTTACCGGGTCCAGAATAGTGATAAGTTTGAGCTGCATTTTCCTCAAACCCTAATTTTAATTGAATGGATCCTGTGGAACTAACGTTTTTACTTGCCACAAACCCATTCAGATCGCTGGTACAATACGTCTGCGCATGTCCAACTGAATACCACAAACCTAAACTTGCGGCAATGAGTGTAATTCTCTTTTTCATTTGTTAGGATTTAGTTAATAATATATCCTACAAAGTTGAAATCAAGCCATTACGTTTGCATTACATGATTGAGAGTTAGAATTATAAAATTTCTTGATTTACATCTAAATCCCTTAATGAAATGAATTAATCAAGTGTTTCCGTCCAAACCACCATTCAATGGAAACAGTATTGTATGAAATTTTCGATAATTTATTCAGGGAGTATTGTTTTTGATTCCGACATCTTGAATACCTTAAATTATAATCTTTGGCGTGAAATTACATATTTGGAACATTCTGTATTTTTACTCCATTAATGAAATGCAATTGAAATCAGGGAAAATTTCACTGCAGTGAAAAATTGAACTCCTCAGGTTAGTAAACTACGATTCGATTTTTCCTCTTCAAAAAACAGAAATAAATTTTTTGAGTCTGAATTCAAGGGTAAGCTTCCTCAAGTATGAAATTCAATTTAATTCAAGAGGAAAAGGGTTGATTTCAAAATTCAAGCTTACAACTGAAAAGTTCAAAATCGATTAGCCGGTATTTGAAATAAAACGAAATGAACAACAGACAATAATCGAGGATTATTTTAAAGAAATTACCTTGAAAGATTTGGAATTGAAAAGCTCGATGTATGTTTAACTCAAAAAAAATTAAACGCTTTCAAAATTCATTGATTAATCAATCTCATACTTTAGTCTCATTGTAATATTGGCAGTTTTTCTTTTTGAAGTAGTATTAAAACTTCCACCCCAACTGTAATCTTCTGATGAATTTTCGGCAGTAATTTGAAAAACGCCCATATCAGCACTCTTTAAATCACCAAGTGATCCTCCACCATTTTCGGCAATTTTTTCCGCTCTATCGTGCGCATCCTTGGTGGCTTGTTCAATCATTTTCAATTTTAATTCAGCCAGTTTGGTATAATAGTATTCAGGAGCAAATGAATTTAATTCGATACCCGCATCAATTAATTGAGAGACTTCACGCGACGTTTTTTCAACCAAGTCAACATTTTTTGATTGAACTTTTATACTCTGTGTGAGATTGTATCCCGAAAAATAGCTGCTTCGAACATTCCCGTTCTCATCGAATTCATTATCAAATTCTTTTTGAATATCCGCTGCTTCAAAAACCACTTCTTCCCCGGAAATACCTTTTGACGTCAAATACGCTTTTACTCGTTTGACATCGGCATTCAAATCTGCGTAAGCTTGCTTTAAATCAATATTTTTCTTTGAAAAGCTTGCCCTCCAAACAATCAAATCAGAATCGAAAGTTTGCTCGCCTAACCCTGTAACGCTGATCTCTGGATCTGCCTTCCCTTTTGATAAATATGCATTACCAAGTATATAACCTGTGATTATTACCGCTATTGCTATTAGAATAGTAGCAGCATTTGTTTTGATAAAATTCATTTTATTATTTTTTAATGAACGTGATAAAATTACGAAATCAACTTTTAGAAGCACATTGAAACTTCGTTTTAATTACTTCCGTTTTTGCAATTGCGGAAAAACCTCCAATCACATCTACTAAATTGTTAATCCCTTTCAACTTCAAAAACGAGGCTGCGATCATACTCCTGTATCCTCCGGCACAATGCAGAATGATTGGTTGATTGGGATAATTACTAAAATTCTCATTGATGAAATCCAAAGGAAGATTGATAGCATCAACAACATGTTCCGCTTCAAATTCACCGGGCTTTCGAACATCTATAACAATCGGATGATTCTTTAACAAATTTGAAAAATCATGAGCTTCTATACGATCGATTTTATCGATAAAATACCCGGCATTTCGCCAAGTTTCAAATCCTCCATTTAAATATCCAAGCACATGATCGTAACCCACACGAGCGAGTCTTTTAACTGTTTCCTCTTCCTTGCCTATCTGAGTTACAAGAACTAATTTCTGATTAACATTCGGAATTATAGCTCCAACCCATGGTGCAAATTGACCTTCAAGTCCAATGAATAAACTTCCTTTTATAAACCCTTTAGAAAATTCAGTTGCAGACCTCGTGTCTAAAATCAATATATCATCATAATCTAAAGCTTGTTTAAAAGCCTCCAAACTAAGTGGATTCAACCCTCTTTTCATTACTTCAGCTATATTATCATAACCGGTTTTGTTCATGGAAACGTTCATGCCGAAATACCCCGGAGGTGGAAGTAAACCTTGAGTGACTTCTTTTATAAATTCTGACTCTGTCATATCCGATCGGAGCGCATAATTCATTTTCTTTTGATCTCCAATCGTACTAGTGGTTTCATTCGAAAGATTTTTACCACAAGCACTTCCTGCACCGTGAGCGGGGTAAACAATAACCTCATCTGGAAGGGTCATAACTTTCTCTCTCAACGAATGATATAACAAGCCCGCTAATTCGTCCATGGTCGTAGTTGCAGCTTTTTGAGCTAAATCCGGACGACCAACATCTCCAATAAACAAAGTATCACCGGAAAATAGAGCATGTTCTTTTCCACTATCATCTAACAATAAATAACATGTAGATTCCATGGTATGTCCTGGAGTATGCAGAACCTTGAATGCAACATTACCAAATTTCAATAACTCACCATCTTTAGCCGAATAAAAATGAAAGTTTGGATTTGCATTCGGACCAAATACAATTTGAGCACCAGTTGCTTTTGCTAAGTCCAAATGACCGCTTACAAAATCTGCATGAAAATGCGTCTCAAGAATAAATTTAATCGTTACTCCATCTCTTTTGGCTCGATGTAAATACGGTTCAATCTCCCTCAAAGGATCAATGATTACAGCCTCGCCATCCGAGGTGATGTAATAGGAACCTTGAGATAAACATGCGGTATAAATCTGTTCAACTTGCATTTCAATCTATTTTTCATAAAGTTAATGAATGAAACTTGAAATTATAATGTATAATCCTAATATCATTACAAACCAACCAAAAATCCTTTTTAGTTTTTGACCACCTATAAAGCGACTAAGTAAGTTTCCTAGAAAAATACCCGAAATCGTGAATGCGGTAAATACAAGTAAAAATGTCCAATCGATTTTTAATTCCAACTGAAAATTGCTCAGGAAACCAATTAATGAATTCATTGAGATAACCATCAAAGAGGTTCCAACTGCTTTGCTCATGGGAAGTCGACCAATTAAAAAGAAGATAGGAATGATTAGAAATCCACCACCTGCTCCAACCAAACCTGTTATCATTCCTACGCCAATACCTGAAAGAATGAAAATCAGTCTTTTGTTAGATTCTAGCCATCCCAAATTTTTGTCAACCAAATAATTTTTACGTCGAATCATGGTAATTGATGCCATTAACATTAATATCGCAAAAAGCATTAGCAAATAAATGTCTTTAGAAAACTTAAAATTCCCAATCTCAAACAATACATTTGGCAAAGAAGGAACGAAAAATACCCTTGTCAAATAGACAGACGCGGTTGAGGTTGCCCCGAAAGAAAAAGCAATACGAAAATCAATTAATTTTTCATAGAAAGCTCTAAAAGACCCCACAATTGCTGTTGACCCCACAATAAATAAAGAGTAAACAAAAGCCATTTCTGGTGCAATCCCATAAACGGAAACTAAAATCGGAACTGTTAATATCGATCCACCACTTCCAACTAATCCAAGCGTAACACCTACAATCACAGCAAGAAAAAATCCAAGGTAAATCGTCATTATCTAAACAAATTTTGACAAAGATTCAGTTTTATTATTTACTCTGATGTAACATATGTTACTTCTTACAGCTCACCTTGTTCATAAACCTTTCGACCCTTTATGAATGTCTTCCAAGCAAAATTTTCAATAAACCAATCACCAGTAACCAAAGGTTTGTCGAAAATAACGAGCGTTGCTTCCTTACCTTTTTCCAAACTTCCTCTTTTTGACTCGTTAAACTCTGCAAATGCTGCCCAAATCGTCATTCCTTTTAAAACCTCATCTAATGTAAGCGCCTCCTGCATGTAAAAACCGTTCTTTGGTTCATTTTGCTTGTTTTTGCGTTTAACTGCCGCGTGGATTGTTAAAAATGGATTAGTTGACTCAACAGGGAAATCCGTTCCAATTGCAAGCATACCAAACTGATTCAACAAGGACTTATATGCGTAAGCCCCTGGCAAACGATTTGACCCAATACGGTTTTCTACCCATCGACAATCAGAAACTGCATGGGTTGGTTGAACCGATGGAAAAACTGCATAATCAGCAAACTTTTGAAAATCTCTTGGATTAACAACTTGAGCATGTTCAACTCTAAACCGATGATCCTTTTTAACTTGATAAGCATTTTTGCATACATCTAGAATTATGGAAATCGCTGAATCTCCTATGCCATGCGTATTCATTTGATATCCATTTTTCAAACAGAAATTTGAAATATCCTTAATTTCAGTAATTGGTGTCAATAACAAACCATTCGTATGTTCATCATCAGCATACTTATCCTTCAATAAGGCTCCGCGTGAACCTAATGCGCCATCCGCATAGACTTTAAAACTGCGAATATTCAGATTTCGAAAATTGTAGGGGCCATTTTTACGCGCAAATTCTTTATTCTTTTCCGTTGGAAGCAACATGGCGTATACATTCAAATTCAGTTTATTTTGAGCAATCAAATTCTTTAAAATTGAAATTTGCTCAAATTCTATTCCTGCTTCATGCACACCTGTAACTCCATATTGGAAAAGTTCTTGTTGTACTTCCAGAATTTTATCATTCCATTCACTTTTGGAAAATTTAGGAAGAAAATCTTCAACCAACTTCATGGCGTTATCTAACAAAATGCCACTAGGTTTGCCATTAATTAACTCAACCTCTCCCCCATCTACCACACTGCACTCAGAAATCCCAGCTTTTTTTATTAAAAATTCGTTTACGAGAGCCGCATGGCCATCAATTCGATAGAGACAAACAGGAATATTTTTGAATTTCTCACTTAAAGCCTTGTAGTCAGGCATCTCCTTAGATGAGAATAAAGTTTGATCCCATCCTCGACCAACCATAAACTTTTTACCAGTCAAACTCAAATACTTTTCACAGCGGTATATTACCTCATTCATCGATTTACAACCTACCAAATCCACACTCATTTTTTGATTCGCATAAGCAAAAATATGACCATGTGCGTCAGTAAAACCTGGATAAACGTCTTTGCCTAAAGCATCAATTGTTTGATCAGAGCGATACTTGTTTAATATCTGCCTTTCTGGACCAACTTCAATTATTTTTCCATCTCTTATAGCTACAGCTTCTTCAAGCGACATTTGTTCATCCATGACATGAACACGGGCATTATGAATGATTAAATCCACTCGTTCCCCTTTCATGCACGAATTAAGCATAATGAGACAAGGTAAAATAAAATAAAAGACACCTTTCATAAGCTAGAATGGATAACCGATACCAAAATTCAAAAAATTAATGGGAAAAGGTTTCGGCATTATTTTTCTTACCGCTTCATTAGATTTATTAAAAAAGGTTTCGCCCTCCCCATAATATGTCGATCTCGTTCTCATATCCTGAAAAACCCAACGTGCTCCATCAGCATAAGCCGGATTGTAAATTGGACAACCAACATCCAATCGAATAACAAAGAAATCCAAATCCAATCGCAATCCAATACCAGCCGAAATAGCAAATTGCGGTAAAAACGTTTTCAAATTAAATTGACTGTATTGTCGACTTTGATCTTCTTTATAAGTCCAAATATTGCCAAAATCGGTAAAAACGGCGCCTTTGAAAATCCCCCCCATCGAGAATCGGTATTCGACTGAACCTCCGAGTCTAATATCGGCAATTTGAGTACCTAAGCGATTTGTATCAAGATGATATTTATATCCTCCGGGTCCTAGTGCTCTGGCAGTCCATCCTCTATTATCATTTGAACCACCTGCGAAGAAAGAGTAATCATACGGTAAGGTAGTTTTTGTATTTCGATATGGAATACCACCTCCTCCAGACAATCTCAAGTGAAGTGAGGTTTTTTGTTTCAATTTTTTAGTTAAAATGTACTGATTATCAATTCGAACAAATTGAGAATAAATTAAATTCTGAAATTGATATTGATCGTCAATCATATCCTGTTTTCCTCGAAAAGCATAGAGCAAGTTGCCTGCGGCATCAAGCGTCGTAGAAAAGTAAATAATGGAATTCAAAAAGCGTTTTTTACCTTCTTGAAAATCCTTGTCCTTGTTATTGAATTCCCAGGAAAACTTAAAATCTTGCCAAACAAACTGATCACTATACGAACTAGTCAAAAATGCATCATTAATTGTAATTAATTGTTGTTCAAATTGCGGACTCGGATCAATTTGCACAAATTTTATAACAGAAATTCCGGGAAATCCCATTCTGAAAACCTGGGTTTTTCCAACAAAAAACTTCCACATGTAATTCAATTGAAAAACTCTTCTATCAAATATGTCGCGTTTTTCAAAATTAAGCGCTGTCAAGATTTCCGTCCTAGGCTTTTGTCTTTTTGACTTTAACAGCGTTGGTGGAGTTGGAAATAAACCCGGTAAATCAAACTTCACACTTGGCCCAATTTCGAACGTATTGAAAAAATTCCCTTTACGCGAGTCATCCAATACTTGTGTTTGTGTTTCAAAACCACCACCGAAGGATAACGTAACTTTTTCAGTTCCACGGAATAAGTTTTTATTCGTGTAATTAACTGATGCATTAGCACCCATCAAACCTGATGTTGTTGTAAACTTTGGCTCAAAACCAAAAGACTGCTTTTCGGCTGGTTCAAGGTAATAATGGACATCCAACTTATTTGTCCCTGGAATTTCAACAAGAATAGGTTTTATAGAGCTAAAAACACCCAACTGTATTAAACTTCTGTAACTCCTATCTAAATAATACTCTTTGTATTTGTTGTTGTGTTCCAAATAATTTTGAAGCTCCAAAATTTCGGGTTTTATCCAGGGTTTATCACCGTTGTATTTCACGTAAACCATACGAAAAGGATCTATAGTACCCTTTGGTAACTTTAGTTTTTTCAATTTCTTTTTAGAATACGCAATTTTATCGTAAAAAACTGAATTGATTGTATTTACGAATTGTGGAGCTAAAGAGTCCGTTAGCTCTTTTCCATTGGAAAGCATTAAACTTGAATAACTTCCCTTCACTTTCAAGGTATCGGATAAATGAAAATAAACATTTTTGATTTCTGTCGAATAGAATGGTACTTTTTTTAGTGAGTCTTTCTTATTCGGATCAGGCACAAGACGATCTAAGAATTCCAAAACGAGATTCACTTTCATCGTCTTTTTCAACGTATCCGCAGTAAAATGAATGTTAGAAGGATAAAATTTATATACCGTCTCATCCCTTGCGAACTTTGAAAACTCCTCACGAAAGAGCTCCAAGTAATCAAGATCAAACGGTTTGTTTCTTAGAGGATGTTCTCCCTCATTTAACAAATGTTTTCGTTCATATTTCGCATATAAACCTGTTATCAATGAGCTACCGGACAACTTGATCGAATCTATCACATAAACAGCACCTGAATTTATTGTGTATGAAACCGTTGCGTTCTTTTTTTTCTCATCGTAATTTACTTTCCCTTTGACATCATTGTAATAATATCCCTTCTTTTTAAGGAATAAGCCTATTTGCTCGATACTTTTTTCATAGAGAATGGAATCGAAAACAATCGGTTTTTGTCCAAATTTGTACTTTAATCTTTCTCGAAAAAGAACCTTTGAGAAGACCGTATCTGTCATTTTTTTTTGATCATACTCCGTTTCGCCTCTTTTGATTGCTTTTCGAATCCGCTTATCGTTAATTTTCTTTACTTTTTCTCGCTTTTTATCTAATTTAACATCAAACGATTTCTTTTTTTTAAAACGTTTATCTACTATTTTGACAGAATCTACAGAGTTAAATATGAACAGTTTAATTGGAAGTCCAAATGTTTTCTGATTTGGTTTTTGACGAACTATGGTCAATACCTCCTCCTTTGAAATCGTATTTTTATTCATTACAATTTCATTGGACTTCAACAAATACATCCCATTTGGAATATAGCGATTCATTCGACAGGAAGAAACAACAAAAATCAATGTTGTAGCAATTATTAGTATTTTCGCCCTGTTCACAATTTCAAATATTGACAAAAATAAGAATATCAATTGGAAAAAATTTCGTTACAAAAGATTAAGTGGTTGCGCAGCCTGAGAAATAAAAAAATCAGGGATGAATTATCCGTTTTTGTTGTCGAAGGTGAAAAAATTGTAAATGAACTTATTGAACAAATTCCTGATGATGTGGTTTTCATCTTGGCTAGTCAGAAATTATTCATGCAAATGAATCTAAATCGTTTTGATCAAGCTTTTATAGGTTCCTTCTCAGATTTCGAAAAAGTAACAAGCTTGAATACGCCTCCAAAAATAATAGCGGTCGCATCGAAATTAGAAGTAAAAGAAATTCAAATTCAAAATCGAATGATCATTTTGGATGGCATTCAGGATCCGGGTAATCTGGGTACGATCATTCGAACTGCCGATTGGTTCGGATTTGATCAAATTGTTTGCTCAGAAAATACGGTAGATCGATACAATCAAAAAGCTATTCAAGCATCCATGGGTAGTATTTTTAGAGTTCAAGTTACCTATGAAAATCTTCCAAAATTTATGAGTAGACTAAAATGCGATATTCACGGCGCATTGCTTCAAGGAAGCGACTTAAATACAATTTCCTCAACTGACATGAAAGCGGTGGTATTGGGAAGTGAAGGACAAGGTATTTCTGAAGAAGTCTTACCATTTATTACTCACCCTATCTCCATAAAAGGCAGTGGAAATGCTGAATCCCTTAACGTGGGAATTGCTGCTGGTATTTTTTTACATCATTGGTCTAGATAATTTCTGTTAAAGTCAATTTAATTCAAATAAAGGCAGTAATTTTGCAAATTGCCTATTGAAAATGATTGATCTCGAACTATACCAAGCAAAAAAGCTTTATCCATTCCAAGAAACGACCGTAAAACAAGTTTTAGACGAGATTCGAAAAAGTGGAACAGACTTCAACTTACTTTATCAACTTCCAACCGGAGGGGGGAAAACAGTTATTTTCTCTGATATTGCTCGACAATACATCGAGGAATGGAATAAGAAAGTACTAATTCTAACTCATCGCATTGAATTGTCTGTTCAAACATCCAAACAACTTTTTGCAATTGGAGTTAATAATAAAGTAATAAGTTCAGAGGTAAAACATTCAAACGATCAACATGATTATCAATGTTTTATTGCCATGGTTGAGACATTGAATAATCGATTATTGGACAATGAAAATTTCATTGAAAACGTTGGACTTGTAATCGTAGATGAAGCACATTACAATAGCTTTCGAAAGATTTTTCAGTATTACGAAAATTGCAATATATTAGGTGTTACAGCAACACCTTTGAGTAGCAATAAAGCGCTTCCATTGAAGGATCATTACAACAAACTCATTGTTGGGGAATCTATTTCAAACCTAATCGAAAGCGGATATTTGGCAAACGCTGAAACCTTTTCGTATGACGTCAATCTGCACGGCTTAAAAATTGGATCCAATGGTGATTTTACAATCAGCAGTTCGGATGTGCTTTACAGCAACTATTTCATGCAAGAAAAGCTAATTTTCGCCTATGAAGAAGTTGCACTTGGAACCAAAACACTTATTTTTAATGCGGGAATTGAAACATCGCGTCGCGTAGAGGATATTTTCAAGAAATTAAAATATAATATTCGTCACCTAGATTCAACCTTCAGCGATAAAGATAGAAAAGATGTTCTCCAGTGGTTTAAGGAAACGCCGGACGCGATCTTGACTTCTGTCGGAATTCTAACAACAGGTTTTGATGAGCCCACGGTTCAAACGATTATCATTAATCGAGCAACAAGATCTTTGACTTTATATCATCAAATGATTGGGAGAGGATCACGAAAGTTGGATAACAAATCTGATTTTAAAATCATCGATTTAGGGAATAATGTTCGTCGGTTCGGACTATGGCAAGATTACATCAATTGGCAAGACGCTTTTCGTTTTCCTGACCGTTTCCTTGAGTCTCGAATCTCAGAGATGGAAGATATGGAGTTTGAGGTGGAATTTGAATTTCCAAAAGGCTTCGATAAGGTTGTCAATACAGAAATCTTAGATAATTTTAGCATTAAAGAAACATACTACAGTTGCATTGAACAAGGATTGAAAGGAAAAAAATGCATCGATCTTTCGCTTGAAAATCACTTTGACTCGATTCAATTTTCTGCAAAAAATTTGGATCATGCCTTGGCGCTTCAGAACGTTCTTCAGGACCATATCGAACATCGAATCAAACAATATACAAAGTGTATTTCTAAATGCACAGACAATTACCTCAAATACCTGCTTGAAACCTACAATCGTCAGCTTGCCCAAAAAATAAGATTGAACATTGAGGAATGAGTTTTAATTAATAACTTAGATTCATAATTATCAAGCAGTGAAACAAATTCTTGTCATTCTTTTTTTAAGCTTAATGTTTCTTTCTTTCGCCCAAGAAAAGAAAATAAAAGCTTATTTGGATACAAAAGAATTCCTTGCACCTGAAATTGGGAATTATCTAGAAATTTACTTACAGTTTGTCGGACCATCGGTTAAATACGTTTCCACAAAAGATGGTTTACAAGCTCGAATAGGCCTTTTTTTCGAAGTTATAAAAAATGATTCCGTTGTCAAAAGTGATGCTTACGTATTAGAGTCACCTCTTGTAAATGATAGTGTAATTGATGATTTTTATGAGGTAAAACGCTTTGTTCTTGAACCGGGAGAGTACGACCTTCGTATTGAATTGACAGATTTAAATAGTCCGAAATCTCAAACGGGAGGTAAACAAAAAATAGTAATCGAGGATTATAAATCAACTCCATCTATCTCAGATATTGAAGTTGCAGAATATGCTTACGAGTCAATCGAAGAAAATAATTTCGTGAAATCAGGATTTCATATTATACCACTGATTTCAAATTATTTTCCTTTTGATTTAGCAAAAATTCCTGCTTATTTCGAAGTTTATAATTCAGATAAAGTTGGTGATTCCATTGTAGGAGTAATCCAAAAAATTATCAATGAAGATACCGATGCCGAATTGGAAGAATTTGCCTCATTTACAAGAACAAAACCTGCTCCTATCATTCCTTTTTTCAAAAAAATAGATATCACAAAATTACCAACGGGAAACTACCGTGTAGAGTATATTTTAACGGATAGAAAATTAAATCCAATAGCTAAAAATTCCTATTCATTTCAACGCAGTAATGACATAGAAACAGTGTTTAATCCCGATAACATTATTCTCGATCCTGCTTTTCAAAATACCATTACTGATGACAGCGTATTCTATTACCTCGAAAGTTTGATTCCCATTGCAAAACCTGCAGAAATTAAAAACATCATAGCAACTTACAAAACCAAGGACAAAGAAAAATCAAGAAAGCATATTCAAGCATTTTGGATTCAAACCTCGAACAAGGATAGCTATGAATCTTGGATTAAGTACAAACACCAAGTTCAGCAGGCAGAACAAATGTACCGCACCAATTACCAACAAGGATTTGAAACCGATCGCGGGAGAGTTTATCTCAAATACGGAGCTCCAAACAGCATCATTTCAAAAGAAACTTCTCCTTCAGAATATCCATATGAGATTTGGACCTACAATAGGATTGGGAAGTTTAGCAATCGTCGGTTCGTATTTTACAACCCTGATTTAGTCAATAACGCATACAGATTGTTGCATTCTGATATGCTCGGTGAATTAAAAAATCCGGCTTGGCAACAAACACTTAACAAGCGAAATACGGTTAATGGAGATGTAGATAATCCCAATCGTTTCAATGAAGACCATTGGGGAGGAAATAGCAATGATTATTTTCGTCAGTATTAAGAATGGAAAGTAAGTTAGCGGTTATTATTCTAAATTTCAACGGAAGAAGTCATTTAGAAAAGTTTATTCCAAGTGTCATAGAATTCTCAAAACCTCATCACATCATTGTTGCCGATAATTGTAGTACTGACAATTCTGCTTCTTTACTTAAAATTAATTTCCCGAGTATTGAAGTCATTCTAAATCATGAGAATGGCGGCTTCGCAAAGGGATATAATGATGCTCTCAAAGAAATTGAGGGGAGATTTGACTATTATCTCTTACTCAATTCCGATGTCGAGGTAACTGAAAACTGGATTCAACCACTTTTAAGTTCTATGGAGGATGAACTGATTGCTGCATGTCAACCCAAAATTCTTTCTTATGCCGATAAATCTAAATTTGAGCATGCCGGAGCGGCTGGAGGTTTTATCGATAAAGATTATTTCCCATTTTGTAGAGGAAGAATTTTTGAAGAAACAGAAACCGATAAAGGCCAATACGATTTCCCATTAGAAATAACATGGACGAGCGGGGCGGCAATGCTCATTCGATCTGATTTATTTCACAACGTAGGTGGTTTTGATGAGCGATTCTTTGCTCACATGGAAGAAATTGATTTGTGCCTGCGATTAGGTCGAAAAGGATATAAATTTGAATGCAACCCGGCAAGCACCGTTTATCATTTAGGAGGAGGAACACTACCTTACAATTCAGCGAACAAAGTGTATTTGAATTTCCGAAATAACTTATTCATGCTGGTAAAAAATCACCCTGGTTGGTTGTTTCCAAAATTATTCAAGCGGATGGCACTCGATGGAATTGCAGCGTTTAAATTTCTTGGGGAAGGAAAATTGTCTTTCTTTTGGAAAGTTTTTCTTTCTCATATGCAGTTATACGTCAATTTACCTAGACTTCTAAAACAGCGTTCACAATTAAAAATTGATAAACAATCATTTAAATCTTTTCATGGAAGCATTCTTTGGTCGTTTTTCGTTCAACGTAACAAGCGATTTTCACAGTTAAATGCAAGGAAATTTGATCTTTAATCAGTTCCCTAACGGCAAGGCTAATTTTTAATGTTATTCTTTACGATTTTAAATTCATTTTGACAAAAGGAAACAAACTTTTGTCAATTCGTAAATCCATTCGTTGGAACCAGGGGTAACTTACATAATCATTCCGGAACTTCTGAACCATTTGGTATGATTGTAATCAATTGCTTCAATACTCTTTTTAGACTTAATTTTGAATTTTGTGTAAAATCCAACGTTTTCACCCATAATTTCTTGATTATGCGATTTAAAAACCTCTAGTCCTAAATTACCTTGATTTTCAATTGAAAATACCCAACAAATAGTGCGAAAAAAAATGAACAAATTAAACTTTATTAATTTCATAATTGAAAGTATCTAGAAAATCATTAAATTTGAAATGATTAGTGATTTGAATTATTTTTGGAATAATTCTAAAAATCGGATGTGGAACTTTAAACTTTACAACATGAAAACTCTAAAATTAATCTTTGCTTCCTTAATTATTTCTTTTAGTGTTAATGCTCAAACAGGAAAAATGACTAAATTGGAAAAGGTTGAGAAAAAAGGCTTTGAAGAAAGAGCAAAAATTCAAACAGACATCATGAAAAAAGAATTAGACATAACCTCAGAACAGTATGAAAAAGCTTATCAGATAAATGTCGGAATAAATCAAAAGAATGATGCTCTTAGGGAACAAAAAATTACTGAGAAAGAAAGAAAAGAAGCTGTTAAGTCAAATAATGAAGCCAGAATAGCTATGCTAAAAGAAATTTTAACCGATAAGCAGTATGCAACAATGCTAGAAAAATTGAAAGAAGAAAAATATAAGGAAATTGAATAGAATTTATTCGTTTAATAAAAAGCGACTTCGGTCGCTTTTTTTATTTTAAAAACTTTCCTTCGAGCAATAAATCTAAATTTGTAACTCATAAAATAAGCTAGGAAATATGCTGAAAATCGACATGCACAACCACATTATTCCCAAGCACATGCCCAATTGGACAGAGAAATTTGGATATGGTAAATTCATTCACTTAATTCATAATGAAGATGCCACTGCGGATATGATGCAAGGAGGTCAGTTTTTTAGACGTATTAAGGAAAATTGTTGGAATGAAGAATTGAGAATTGGTGAATACGCGGAATTTGACACGCAGGTTCAAGTAGTTTGTACCATCCCGGTTATGTTTTCCTATTGGGCAAAAACACAAGATTGCTTGGAATTGTCCGAATTTTTGAATGATCACATAGCTGAACTTGTTTCAAAATATCCTAAAAACTACATTGGCTTAGCAACAATTCCGATGCAAGATGCCGAAGCTGCGATTCAAGAATTGGAGCGTGCTAAAAAAATTGGTCATGTAGGAATTCAAATAGGATCGAATATAAACGATGAAAATTTAAGTGAGGATAAATTCTTCCCCATTTTTGAAGCGTGTGAACGATTGGGAATGGCCGTGATGATTCACCCATGGCAAATGATGGGCTTTGATAGTATGAAAAAATATTGGTTGCCTTGGTTGGTTGGTATGCCGGCTGAAACTTCACGTGCAGCTTGTTCCATGATTTTTGGTGGTGTTTTGGAACGACTACCGAATTTAAGGATTTGTTTCTCACACGCAGGTGGCTCCTTCCTCCCTACTCTTGGTCGCATTGAACACGGTTTTAATTGTCGTCCGGATTTGGTAGCCATTGATAATCCAATCAATCCGAGAGAATACATTGGGAAATTTTGGGTGGATTCTATCACACATGATATCGATGCTTTGAAATACATACTCAACATGCAAGGATCAAAACGTGTTTGTCTTGGTTCGGATTATCCTTTTCCACTAGGTGATTTAGAAATCGGTAAATTCATTGAAGAAAGTGATTTGTCAAAAGAAACAATCGAAGATATTTTCTGTCATTCAACCTTGGAATGGTTGGATTTGAAGAAAGAATTGTTTTTATAGATAAAAAACGGACTCCATTTCCGAAATCCGTTTTAAGAGTGCTTTTCATTAACAAAAGTTACGGTTTCAACTTAACGATTTTACCGTCCCGCACTACCACAATAACATAATTCTTCTCTTTCTTGAACTTAACCATGTTTTGGTAGGCAAGTTTCAGACCATCCAAAATTTTGTTGCGAATTTCTTCGTGATATTCTCTGCTCGTCATAGTTTTTCCTGACTTCCGCAAGAAATTCGGATCAATTTATTAACTATTTGAAAAATAATCATTTAAGTAGGGTCTGCTGAAAAACTAAAAATCCTTGTCAGATAAAGGATTCCTGCTAATTTCACGGAATCAAGTGCAAGGAAAAATGAAAAAAACAGCGAAAAACCGTGCATCTAAGCCAAAATATGTCAGTCCAAGCCAGCTAACATTAGCAGGATTTGAAAGTCCATTCGAGCGTTCATTAAATCCTGAGAATCGATGGGTAAGGTTAGCGAAGCTTCTTCCATGGGATGATATATGTTCCATTTATCGGAAGCATTTTCCTGAAAAAGATACTGGTCGACCTGATTTAAATCCAAGATTGGTTTTGGGAGCAATAATGATAAAACATATCTGCGATTTAGATGATAGAGAAACGGTAGATCAGATTAGCGAGAATATTTACATGCAGTATTTTTTAGGGTATTCTTCTTTTTGTGATACACCACCATTTGACCCATCTTTGTTTGTTGAGTTCCGTAAGCGTTTAGGGATAGAGCAAATCAATGCAATCAACGATAGAATTGCCAAACTCAAGTGTGAGATTGAAACAAAGAAAAAGGATAAAACAGATGAAAATCCAGGAGATAATACCAATAAAGGCTCTTTGATTATGGACGCGACAGCTTGTCCACAAGAGATTGCCTACCCGACAGATGTTGATATTTTGAATGATGCCAGAATGAAATCAGAAGAGTTGATGGACATCGTTTTTGAGCATTCTGATGCAACAATAAAACCAAGGAATTACAGGGAAATTGCCAGAAAAGATTACTTGAATATCGCTCAGAAGAGAACAAAATCTCGAAAAAACATTCAAACAGCAATTAAAAAACAGTTGAGTTATCTTCGTAGAAATATCACTTCGATTAACCAATTACTAGATCAATGTGTAAAAATTCCTTTTGACCAAAAGCAATACAAATATTGGTTAGTTATTCAGCATGTATATGACCAACAACAATACATGTACAGCAACAACACCCATAGTGTCGACCATCGAATAGTAAGTATTCATCAGCCTCATATTAGACCAATTGTTCGAGGAAAGTCAACTGCAAAAGTTGAATTTGGAGCCAAAATCAATGTTTCAATGGTTGATGGCTTTTCTTTTCTCGATGACTTTAGTTGGGAGGCATACAATGAAGGAACAAGATTAGAAGCGTGTGTCGAAAACTACAAAGAACGATTTGGTTATTACCCAGCGAATGTTTTAGCCGATAAAATATATTGTAACAGGTACAATCGAGCCTACCTCAAAGAAAAAAGAATAACACTAAAAGCCAAACCACTTGGAAGACCATCCGCAGAGGCATTGTCAAATCAAGTAAGTCCTGGTGAACGCAACCCAATAGAAGGAAAATTTGGACAAGCTAAAAGAGCGTATGGATTAGACCGTATAAAAGCGAAACTTGCCAACACTAGCGAATCCTGGATTGCAAGCATCATCTTAGTGCTAAACTTAGTCCACTTGGCTGAGGTAGCACTGCTATGGATAAAACTTTTTTTGATGAAAATCAAAATCCATTTTCAAAAATCAGAACATCAAGTAAACTATTTATTGATCAAAAACTCGATAACTTGACTTTTTCAGCAGACCCTAATTAAGTTGGAAGGGTAATTATTAATGACATATTGGCGAAGCTTTTCGGGAATTACAGAAGATGGTAGTTCAGTTAAACCATCAATTTCAATTATTTCATTTTTTCGGTTAAATTCTAAATTGATATTTTCTGATAACATGACGTCATGTGTTATTGTCAGTCCATCTCTATCGCGGATTACTTGAATAATTGAATTGTCTGAGAAATGGTTAGAAATAAACGATTTGATTTCTGCAAAAAGGTCATTTGATGGGATAACTTTCTCTTTGTCGCAAGCCGAAAGTAACAAAACAAAAGAAGAAGCGATAAAACTCGATTAAACAAATGTTGTCTTTTTCATATAAATCAGTTTAATTTGAACATACTAACAAAAAACAACTACACATTTACTTTGTTTCGAGTCGACAAAAAGTAAAAGAGAATATTTTAACAATTTAACAAATTCAATTTTTTGATTTTCTATTTTGAATTCGAGATTTGGCTTTTAATTCCTTTTTTGAATTAACCAGTTCATTATTCCATGCCTTGAATCGAAAGAGGGTTCAATTATAATTTATACCTTTGGCTCTTGAATTTTAGTATGTGGAATACCCTAGCAAGTTTGGTACTAAGAAATAGAATTGTAATTTCTATTATTATTATTATCCTGACTATTTTTTTGGGGTATTTTGCCTTTACAAAACTTAAAGTTGATAACCGTTTCGGTAATACACTACCCAAAGATAGTCCAGTACAAATGGATTACCTTAAATTCAAGAAACAGTTTGGAGAGGATGGATCTACTTTAGTAATCGCCATTAAATCAGATTCCCTTCATAGCCGTCGAAATTTTAAAAAATGGCTCGAACTTTCTCGAAAAATTAAAAAATTTAACGGAGTTGAAAATGTCATTTCAGAGGCAACATTATTCACAATTAAAAACAATGTTGAAGCCAAAAAATTTGAAATAAACTCAATATTCAAGGATACAACATTCAATCAAAAAAACATTGATTCTATAAAAAGGGAAATTCGTGTTAACCCCATTTATAAGAATCTACTATACAATGACAACAAAAAAGTTTCTTTGCTACTCATTGGAATGGACGAAAAATGTCTGGCAGACAAGAAACGAAATAAAGTCGTTTTCGAAATTGAAGAACTCGCTCAAAGCTATTCCTCGTATTTTGGTAAACCCTATTTTGCCGGATTACCTCACATTCGGGTAGTAATTGGAAAACGAATTGTCAATGAAATGTATATTTTTCTTGGACTTTCAGTTCTTGCCTCGTCCATATTACTTTACATTTTCTTTCGTTCTCTTCGCGTGGTAATGCAATGTAATTTGGTAGTATTTGTTTCTGTAATTTGGGCACTGGGAAGTATTGCCCTCTTTGGATTCCAGCTTTCTATTATGATGGCTTTAATACCACCACTATTGATTGTTATTGGTGTTCCGAATTGTGTATTCCTCATTACGCGATATCACCAAGAATATGTCCGTTTCAATAACAAAACTAGGGCTCTATTTACGATGATTCGTCGCATTGGTTCAGTGACCTTTTTAACAAATCTCACCACTGCCGTTGGTTTTTGCACCTTCACAAGTTCTGAAAAATTAGCCCAATTCGGGATTATTTCAAGCTTGAACATCATGGTTGTTTTTGTTCTTTCGATTTGCATCATTCCCATTTTAGCATCCTTTTCAAAACCACCGAAACCACGCCATCTGAAGCATCTGTATCGCGTGTATTCGCAAGGGTTTATTGATTACATCATTGTTATTATAACAAAATACCGTCGATGGGTTTATGTCGGATCCGTTGCTATGGTATTCATTAGCATTTTTGGAATGACCAAAATCATTGCTACAGGAAATGTAACCAGTGATTTACCAAAGAAAGACCCTATTTTACTGGATATGAAATTTATTGAGCAGAATTTTGGAGGATCCATTCCTTTTGAAGTGACAATCAATTATAAGCGAAAAGGACGATTATTTTCTGACGAAACACTTGAAAAAGTAGAAGAAATTCAGGGATTATTTGCCAATGACACCATGTTCTCAAAAAGTTTATCACTTGTTGATTTTATCAAAGTCATCAATATGGCATACTACGGCAATAATCCAAGCCAATATAAACTGATTTCAGGTAAAGATAAATTGCGCCTTAAAAAATACGTTGAGAAATTTGATGCTGAACGCATGAATGGAGGCAATATTTCATTGAAAAATTTGGTGGATACCACCCACAATACCCTACGGATACGTATGCAAATGAAAGATCTTGGATCTTACAAGGTTGCCAATAAAGTTGATTCACTGCGAACGGAAGTAGACAAAATACTCAATCCGGATAAACATGATTTGGAACGTTTGTACGCAAAAGTTGAAAACGGAAATAAAGATGCTATCGATTCAATCTTGTTTGAGCATACAGCAGTTTTTAATAATCTCATATCACTCATATCCAAGGGAAATGATGATTTAGAATATGCATTCAACATGAATCCGGAGAAAATAAACGACTACAAGAATAAGTCAAATTTCAATAGACTTTTAAGAAAAGCGATTAATCAGGAATACTATGATTTAACTTTCACGGGAACTTCAGTTGTTGCAGCTGAAGGAACAAGATATTTGTTTATTAACCTCGTTCAAAGTTTGGTTTTTGCAATCATTTCTATTGCTCTTCTGATGGCATTTTTATTCCGATCTTTTACGATCATTTTGATTTCAATGATTCCGAATATTATTCCGCTTCTGTTCACAGCCGGAATTATGGGTTATTTCCAAATTCCTTTGAAACCATCGACTTTACTAGTTTTTGGAATTGCGTTGGGAATAACCGTAGATAATGCTATTCTTTTTCTTGCCAAATACCGACAAGAACTTAAACAACATTCTTGGGATATAAAATATTCAATCTTGCAATCATTGCGTGAAACCGGTCTTGGAATTTTTTACACCTCGGTTATTTTATTTTTTGGATTCATCATGTTCGTTTTTTCACAGTTCGGAGGAACAAAAGGACTCGGCTTACTGGTTTCAATAACCATTTTAGTGGGAATGGCAACCAATCTCATTATTTTACCTTCTCTATTGCTTAGTTTAGAGCGAAGGGTTATCACAAAATCTTTTCGAGAACCTTATTTTGATATTTATGATGAAGAGGAAGATTATGATTTCGATAAGTTAGAAATAGACACCAAAGGAATTGATTAGACAAAATCCCTATCTTTAGTGAGGTTTCAAATCCGACTCACGCAATTCCATGAAAGAAACAAGATTCATTCGAGAAAATCAAGAGAAATGGCAGCGTTTTGAAAAACTCAATGGATCTTCAGAGGCCAATCCGGAAGAATTAGCTGATTTGTATTTAGATATTACGGATGATCTTGGCTATGCTCAAACCCACTATTTTAGAAGAACCGTTCGTGTTTACCTCAATCAACTGGGACAAAAAGTATTTATCGGAGTCAACAAATTCAAGCGTGATTCCTTTAAAAATCTACTGAAACAACTTACAATCTCACTGCCTCTTGAAGTCTATAAATCGAGGAAAACGTTACTCACTGCATTGATTGCTTTTCTTGTTTATGTTTCCATTGGGGCGGTTTCTACTGCATTAAATCCTGATTTTCCACGGATGGTCCTAGGTGATAGTTACGTTGACATGACCATTGAAAATATCCAAGCAGGAAATCCGCTCAAAGTTTATGAAGATAGCGATCAGTTGGCTATGTTCATCAATATCACAACGAACAACATTGCAGTGGCTTTCCTGACATTTTTTGCGGGCCTGTTTTTCACGATTGGAACCCATCTTCTTTTATTTACTAACGGCGTCATGCTCGGGGCTTTTCAATATTACTTTCGATTAAAAGGATTGTTACTCACTAGTTTTTTAGGGATTTGGATACATGGTGCGTTTGAAATATCTGCCATTGTTATTGCTGGAGGCGCCGGAATTACCGCAGGAAATGGTTGGTTATTTCCAGGATCGCATTCTCGATTTCAGTCATTTAAATTAACTGTAAAAAGAGGATTTAAAATTATGTTTGGACTTGTTCCTTTCATTGTGGCCGCAGGATTTTTAGAAAGCTATGTGACACATCATTATGACACCTTACCCGATTGGTCTAAATGGTTTATTATTGCCTTTTCATTTGCTTTGATGTTATTCTTTTTTGTTGCTTATCCTTTTTATGTAGCCAAGAAAAATCCGCAACTTTTAACGCAAGAAGAAGAACATTCAAGTAGTTCAAATTGTGATTTTGTTTCTGGAAAAATAAGGTCCTTAGGCGAATTGATTCGTGATAGCTTATTTTTTTATCAAACGTATTTTCATCGATTTATGAGCCTAATTTGGAAGATTGTATTGCCAATTGCTCTTGGTTTTATTTATTTAAGAGACTTTCTATTTCCACAGGACCAAGATTTTGTTTACTATTTCGATTGGGTTAGTCAACTTCAGTTTATTCTTGGAATAGGATTCAAAAATGGATTTGACTACTTATCCTGTTTTTGCTGGACTATTTTAATCGCCTTTATTCATTCTAGTGTACTTTTTGTTTATTCAAACTTAACGGAAGCTCCAATTTCTTTGATATCATTTCTGAAGAAACGGTTTTTTGCTATTTACTTTACTAATCTAATTCCTTGTTTCTTTTTATTTTTCCTACCGTGGTATGCCATTTTACTTCTACTTCTGCTTTTTCCCTTTTTTCAATTAACCATTCCATCGGTAAGTCTTGGGGTTGGAAATTGGAAAGAAAATTTAAAAATAGGACTGAAATATAGTGCATCAAATTATTTTATTTCATTGATTTCATTTGTTGTAATTGCAGCAATTATTGGTGTTTTTATTCAACCGATTGCTTTTGTAGGAAGTATTGTTGAAAATGAAGTGCGAGGACCAGCATTATTTCCAGATATTTTAGATTTAACAGCCGGGTTCATTCAAAAAATTACCTCCAATTATGGATTAAATGGGTTATTCTGGGAGAATATAATTCGTCAAACCGTTTATATACTTGTGTTGGTTTTGATTATTCCAATCTATACCATTTTGTCCTGTTTACTCTTTTCGAATATGCAGGAAATTAAAACTGCAAAATCGCTTCAAAAAGAATTTGAAAGTTTCGGGAAACGCGATCGATTTAAAGAAACAGAGATTGAAGATTAGAGTTTATATATCCTTTATTTTTTGTCTTTTGCTCTCTCAAAAATGGGCGCAAAAAGAGGTGTCTGACATTGAAAGAAAATGGGATAAAACGCAACGAGAAATTCAATTCGGAAAGGATCCTAATAAAAAAATCCCAAAGGAATGGTGGAGTAATGCACCACACTATGGTTCGGATGAAGAGGTTCCACAAGAGGAAACTACAAAAAATGATTTTGAAGAAATTATCAAACAAAATCGAAAGGGGTTCGGCAAGAATAAGGATTCGGATAAAGAAATGAAAGAGTCTGACATGGCTGAGCCACCAGAATTTGATCCACCAGAAATTAATGAACCCGATCTAGATATTGACACGCCAGATCCTTCAAAGATTTCGCAATCCACTTGGAAAACAATTCTTTTATTATTACTCTTTACCACAGCTATTGTAGGGCTTTATTTTTGGCTTAAAAAGCAAAATGCCAATCCTAAATT
This sequence comes from Crocinitomicaceae bacterium, assembly GCA_044339705.1. GTDB lineage: Bacteria > Bacteroidota > Bacteroidia > Flavobacteriales_D > Crocinitomicaceae > UBA952. The sequence goes on along the minus strand of JBIIVA010000004.1, from coordinate 15,901 downwards.
TATTCAAGAATTCGATGACGACTGGAATCCGGAAATCATCACTAAATCTGAACTTGATCTAAGACTTGAACAAGCTCTGAAAAACGAAAATTACCGAGAATGTATTCGCGTATATTTCACCTTGATTCTGCAACTTCTCATTCAGTTAGAATTTATAAAATGGCGGCGTGAAAAAACAAATCATGAATACTTGTTTGAAATTCCTAAAGGCGACTTAAAAAAATCGTTTGCACAATGTATTCGAATTTTTGATCTTGTCTGGTATGGCGAATACAAACTTGATAAAAGCAGATTTGACAAAATTCAAATTCATTTCGAAAGTTTGTTGAATGAACTAAAATCAAAGTCAGGTGAGAAATAAGCCACAAATAATTGTTTTTTTAGTTTCACTTGCATTGGCAGTGATCCTGGTTCTTATTTGGCGACTAGGAAGCGACGGCAGTTCCACTTCAATGAATCATTATTCAAATGATTGGGATCAAAAATTCAAATTTGAAAGCAAGGATCCAAACGGACTTTACTTATTTTTCTCCTTAATTAAATTCAAGAATCCAAAAAGACCAATCTACGAAATTAATTCGCCAAATAAATTTGACTCAATTCTTAGAAATGATAAAAACGGGACTTTCCTATTCATGGGGGATACCATCGGTTTATTAAATCATGAGTTAAAACTTCTTTTGAAAAAATGGAACAATGGTAGCACGCTGTTCTTTTCTAGCAACGAATTAGGAACAAATATCACCGATTCGATTTTTAGAAAATTTGAAAGAGGATTCTTCTTTGATGAGTTTGCAACTTATCAATTCAACGGAGAGAAATCGAAATTCTATGGGCAATATCAAAATGATACCATTGCAATTACCTGGAATGGTATAAAAGAATTTGATTCTAAATTGAGTCAATTGGATGCATTGGTCCGTCAAAATAATTTGGCAACATTAATTCGAGTGAAAGAGGGTGAAAAAACAATGTATTTTCAATCCAATCCACAACCATTTGTAAATTATCAATTGAAAAGTAAGGGAGGGTTTAAACATGCAAATTTTGTCATCGATCAAATTCCTATAAATGATCCCATTTATTTCGTTTCTATTGCTCAAGTTCATTTTAAAAGTCAAGACGAAGTTACGGAGGAAGAAGGATTGGATTCCAAGCAAAATCTGTTGGAACTGATATTAAATAATCGAATCTTATTAAATACGATGGTTCTTACGCTTCTGGCTGCTATTTTATTTGTGATTTTCCGTTCTAAACGCCGTCGAGCAATTATTCCAATCATTCAAAAACAAGAAGGTATCACGAGAACATTTGTTGAAACGATCGCCTCCATTTTCTTGAATAAGCAAAACCCTTACAGTGTTCTACAAATCCAACGAAAGAACTTCTACGATACAACATTAAGATACTACTATATTGATTTACAAAGAAATAAAGATGAAAACACCTTGGAATTGTTATCCGAAAAAACCAGTTATCCAATAGAAAAAATCAAAAAATTACTTCAGGAATTGAGCTGTGAAAATCAAGCGATTGGAAACGATTACATTCAAAAAATCAGTAAACTTCAACAGGATTTTTACAGGCATTGCGAAATAATAGTAGACAGTGACCAAAAATTATTTGATGAATTCGAAATCAGCCGAAATATTTGGATAAGTATTTTACTGTTAATTTTTGGAATCACGGTGACGTTTCTTGGACTTTACATGCTTGTTAATTCAAATGGTTTTGGTGTATTAATTTGGATGATCGGGTTCTTAATTTTGACAATTGGCATCATTCGTAGTGTTGTCCCTCATTTTAAAATTCAAAAGAATGAAATCGTTTATTTTAATCAATTCGGATTTCGAGTTAAAACATCACAACCGATAAAACTTAGCTCAGAAAAGCACTTTTTTATAGCAAGATTTGAAAATAAGGAACTTATTATTAAGCATTGGGATGTCATGAAAAACGACATTGCCCTCTTAAAACGATTTATTCAACAAACTAAAAATCTATGACAGAAAATTTAGAAAATATGGAAAATCCATTGGATTCAGATGAGCAAAATACCCCTTCGCAAGAAGGATTTGAGTTGGAAAGAGAAAACCAAGACTTAATTTGGGTTGCTGATAAGGTAAATCAGGTCCGAGATGAATTGGCACGATTCATTATTGGTCAACATGAAACGGTTGAACTTTTGATTGCAGGTATTTTTGCAAATGGGCACGTTTTGTTGGAAGGTGTTCCGGGCGTAGCCAAAACCTTGGCTTCAAAAGTACTCTCAAGAACTTTGAACGTTGATTTTTCCCGGATTCAATTTACACCGGATTTAATGCCATCCGATGTTATTGGAACAAGTGTTTTTAATATGAAAGATTCATCCTTTTCATTTAAAAAAGGACCCGTTTTTTCCAATATTGTTCTAATTGATGAGATTAACCGAGCCCCTGCCAAGACACAAGCAGCTCTTTTCGAGGTTATGGAAGAACGTCAAATTACCTATGATGGAATTGTTTACCCGATGGGATTTCCGTTTCTCGTAGTAGCGACACAAAATCCAGTTGAGCAGGAAGGAACTTATAATTTACCAGAAGCACAACTGGATCGATTCCTTTTCAAAATCAAGATTGGTTATCCGAATTTGGAACAAGAGGAAGATATTTTAAGAAGATACAAAAAAACGGTTGGTTCCGCGAATATAGCCGAGGTTAAACATGTGTTTACATCCACTGAATTGAATAAGATTCATTCCGTGATGGAGGAAATTATTGTTGAAGAACAACTCATTAAATACATTGCAGCCATTACACATAAAACAAGAAGTCATGGGAAATTATTTCTCGGAGGATCTCCAAGAGCTTCCTTGTCCATGTTACGCGCGGCAAAAGCAATTGCGATTATACGTGGAAGAGACTTTGTAACACCAGAAGATATTCGTTTTGTAACCATTCCAGTTTTAAATCATCGCTTGATTTTAACACCAGAGGCCGAAATGGAAGGATTTACATCCGAAGAAATTATTAAAGAAATCGTTGAATCAATCGAAGTGCCGAGATAAGCATGTCATTTATAACCAATCTTCTTTTAACACGCAGATTTTTTTGGTCACTTACAATAGCTATTGTTGGCTATTCATGTGGTTTCATTTTGCCTGTTTTTGAATGGATTGGAATTTATTTGTTATTAACAATTCTGATACTTGTTTCATTGGACTTTTTGCTTCTAATAACTATTGGTAAAACACCAGATTTTAGTCGGGATTACAATGAAAGAATGAATTTAGGAGATGAAAATCCTATTAAAATTTCGATTCAAAATAAGTCTGGGGTTCAGTTTTTATTTGAATTGAATGAGGGATTCCCTGATTTCCAACAAGAACGAACAAAGGTATATACGGGTAAACTTGCAGGTTCCTCCCGAGTTGAAATAAAATATAATTTGACTCCGAAAAAAAGAGGAGCATACCATTTCAATGACGCCTTTCTTTTCCTAAAAACATTTATAGGATTGGCTGAACGTAGAATCATTTATCCAAATTCAGACTCTTTTCGCGTCTATCCTTCCGTTTTACAAATGAAAAAATATGAATTACTTGTATTTCAACAGCAAATAACGGCATCAGGAATCAAGCGCATTCGACGACTGGGCAATGCGAAAGAATTTGAACAGATAAGAAATTACGTGCAAGGTGACGAGCTGAAAACTATTAATTGGAAAGCCACGAGTCGAAAAATGGAACTGATGGTCAATCAATTCCAAGAGGAAAAGTTACAGCACGTCTATTGCATCATTGACAAAAGTCGCACCATGCAGCTTGAATTTGATGGGCTCAATATATTGGATTATTCCATTAATTCCACATTGGTTTTTGCGAATATTTGTCTTTTAAAAGGCGATAAATTTGGGTTATTCACCTTTTCGGATAAGATTGGCACTCAAATTCCTGCGGACAACAACAGTAGTCAACAGAAATTGGTGATGGATGCCCTTTACAACCAAAAGACCAAGTTTCGCGACGCTAATTTTGAATTACTGCAAAGCAATATTTGTCAAAAGATAAAAACGCGATCGATGCTTTTACTCTTTAGTAATTTTGAAAACGAATTCGCTATGCGCAGGGCTTTACCCTATCTACAACAAATCAATAAAAAGCACTTGCTTATTCTGGTTTTTTTCCAAAATTCCGAACTAAAGGATTTAGCTTATTCCAGTCCATTGTCATTGAATCAACTCTATACAGGTATCATCGCCGAACGAATGATTACCATGAAAGCAAGAATGGCTCGGGAGTTGAAACAATATGGCATTCAAACCATTCTTACCTCACCCGAGGAGCTTTCAGCTGGAGTCATCAATAAGTATCTCGAATTGAAAGCGAGGGGTAGTTTTTAATATCTGCCTATGACAAGTTGGGAAATTCATGAAAAATATCACCCCAACTTTTAATTTGCGATGCTAGGGTGGTTAACTTGGATCTGTATTCATCAATTCAATTTTAATAATCGAAATCTGATGTTATATGGTTAAGTTAAATTTTAATATTCTCTAGAAATTAAATAATTTGCAAGTTGTAAAAGTTGCTGTTTAGAATGGTGCGAAGGAATCCTGTTGAGGTATTCTAGTGCTTTTTCAAAATGCGCTTTCATTTTTTCCTCACAGTATTCACGAGCGCTTAAACTTTCAAATATCTTTTTTATCGATTTTACCTTTATTTCATGATTTCGTTCACTTTCTAATTCAAATAAGGCGTTATAATCATAAGCTCCGGCTCTTGATTTTGCACTAATTGAAAGTAGTGTTTTTTTATTACTGATAACATCACCACCTAGTTGTTTACCAACTTTTTCGGGACTACCAAATAGATCCAGAATATCATCTTGAATTTGAAACGAAATTCCAAGATGGACTCCAAAATGATAAATTGCATTTCTTTCCTCTGAATTGGCATTACCCAAAATGGCTCCCATTTCAAGCGCACAACCTAAAAGCACGGATGTTTTGAGTCGAATCATTTCGATATACTCTTTTTCACTTACGTCTTTTCGATTTTCAAAATCCATATCCATTTGTTGTCCCTCACAAACTTCTCGAGCAGTTCTAGAAAAAACAGAAAATAAATCGTTTAAATTACTTGAATTGCAATGGCCTAAAATTTCATAAGCTTTTGCAAATAGTACATCTCCCGCAAGAATGGCAATATTTGAATTCCAATGTTCATGAACCGTTGCTTGATTTCTGCGCAAAGGAGCATTATCCATGATGTCATCATGAATTAAGGTGAAATTATGAAATAGTTCAATGGTTAAAGCTGCGTATTTGGTGTCCTTTTCATTGGCTTTAAACATTTCTGCCGCAAGAAAAGTTAAAACTGGTCGAATGCGTTTTCCTCCAAGTTTTAGAAAGTATCTTAACGGATCATAGAGGTTTTTCGGTTGAAGTGGTAAATCAAGTTTATTGATTTCTTGTTCAATGATGTTGCTGTAATTCTGGAGAAAATTCATTTTCGTTTAATCAAATTGAGTAGGTATGTGCCGTAACCACTCTTAACAAGCGGGTCCGCTATTTGTTTTAGTTCCTCTTTCGAAATAAAACCGTTGCGATAGGCGACCTCTTCGATACAACCTATTTTTAGACCTTGTCGTTCTTCAATTACTTGCACGAATTGTCCTGCTTGCATAAGCGAAGTAAAAGTTCCGGTATCAAGCCAAGCGGTACCGCGGTCCAAAACAGCTACTTTCAACTGATTTCGCTTTAAATATTCGGCATTCACATCTGTGATTTCGTATTCTCCCCGAGCTGAAGGTTTCAGATTTTTAGCAATTTCTACAACTGAGTTATCATAAAAATAAAGTCCAGGAACCGCGTAATTAGATTTCGGTTTTTTTGGTTTTTCTTCGATTGAGATTGCGTTCATTTCTTTATCAAACTCAACCACGCCGTATCTTTCTGGATCACTAACGTGATAGGCATAAACAACTCCACCAGTAGGGTCATTATTTTCTTTTAACAAGGCATCCATTCCAACGCCGTAGAATATATTGTCTCCTAGAATGAGTGCTACCTTATCTTTTCCGATGAATTTTTCTCCGATAACAAATGCTTGTGCTAGTCCATTTGGAACTTCTTGAACCGCATATTGAAATTTACATCCAAGATTTTTTCCATTTCCCAGTAACTTTTTGAAGTTGGGTAAATCGTGCGGGGTTGATATGATTAGAATTTCGCGAATTCCGGCACTCATCAAAATGGAAAGTGGGTAATAAATCATGGGTTTGTCGTATACAGGCATTAATTGTTTACTAACCGCAAGCGTTAACGGATGTAGACGAGTTCCTGAACCTCCTGCCAAAATAATTCCTTTCATAAACTAGATTTAATGGTTTGTACGCTCTTCATTATCCTCATTAAATGCCTCAAAATAAGGCTCTTCAAATTTCTTTGTGCTCACAAAACGGTTCAAAGATAATAAGGTTGATGGAAGAATAATCATGTTGGCAAGCATTCCAATGAAAAGTGTAATGGAAATGAGTAACCCAAGTGCTTGTGTTCCTCCAAATTGTGAAAAAGCAAATACTGAAAAGCCACTGAATAATACCACCGAAGTATAAAACATTCCGAGTCCTGATTCCTTAATAGCCACAAGCACACACGTTTTTATGTCCCAATCTTTGTGCTTTAGTTCATTTCTGTATTTCGAAAGAAAATGAATCGTATTGTCAACTGTAATTCCAAAAGCGATGCTGAAAACAAGTAATGTTGAAGGTTTTAATGGAATATTGAAGTACCCCATGATACCGGCAGTGAATAGCAAAGGAAAAAGGTTAGGTATCATAGAAATGACCACCATTTGCCAAGAGCGAAAAAGAATGAGCATTAATACTGCTATTGATAAAATTGCGTAAATGATACTCGAGAAAAGATTGTTTACCAGGTAGTTTGTTCCTTCTGATCCAACCACTGAAGTTCCTGTAATCGAAACAACGAATTGTTTTCTTGTCGGATCAATTATTTGTTGAATCTTGGGTTTTAGTTTTTTAACGATATTCAAAACTTCATACGATCCCAAGTCTTTCATTTGACAGCGAATTCTGAGAATTTGACCTTCTTTGTCAACCAATTCTCTTAAGGATAAACCACCGCCATCTCCGTTCACAATATTGAAGTAATTGATGAAACCTTTCATTCGTTTTTTTTCTTGTTCTGTCAATAATCGGTAGAATTCTGGATTATTTCCGTGATAAATAAAGTTTACTTCCTTCATGTAATCCACATAGGAGAAGGACTTTGAGAAGTTTTGATCAGAAGCCAAGAAATCCTGAATTTTTTCTAATTTTTCGAGTGTTGAGTTACTATCTATGAGATTGGCATCCTTATAATGTATCATTATTTCAAAGGGAACCGCCCCACCGAAATTCGACTGAATAAACCTAAGATCTTTCACAATCGGGTCATTCGAGGGCAAGTCATCGGTTAAATTTCCTGTAACCTTTATTTTACCCAGACCGGTTAAACTAAAAACAATAAGTATTAGAAGTAAACCATATACGATGTAACGATATTTTTGGGTAACTATTAAAACAAAGTTTATGATGCCTTTTGAGAAATCGCGGTCCAAATGGCGTAAATGTTGCTTTTTTGGCGGCCGCGAAAACGATTCAAAAATGGGCAACAGACAAAGCGATAAAACAAAGGTCATCATCACATTGAAACTAGCGGCAAAACCAAATTCAACCAATTTTTCAGAATTAGTAAAAGCGAATGTCACAAAACCAATAGCCGTTGTGAAGTTGGTAAGAAACATGGCAGTCCCAATTTTTTGAATTACCTGGGAAAGTGCTTTCACTTTATTTCCGTGTGCTTTCACTTCTTGGTGAAATTTAGTTAGCAAATAAATGCAGTTCGGAACGCCAATTACAATCATTAGTGGCGGGATTAAAGCCATAAGGATTGAAAGTTTATATCCAACAAATGCAATGCTTCCCATAGACCAAACCACAGATACAAAAACGACAATGTTGCAAATCAAAATTGCTTTTAGTGTTCGGAAAAAGAAATAAATCAAGGCTGAAGTTACAAGTAAGGATAGACCAATGAACCAATACATTTCATTTTGAATTCGATTGGAAATAACGACTCTTAGATGGGGTAATCCTGCAAAATGAAATCGACGAAATTCTTTTGAATAACTTGTAGCTAAACGCTCAATATCCAGAACAACTTTAGACTTAACACGATCTGAAAGATAGTTTTCATCGAGTTGAATAAGCATTAATGAAACATTATTCTCATTACTATATAGAAGGCCGTCATAAATTGGATTTTGTTTGATTTCTTTTTGAATCCGTTCAATGGTTTTTTCCTTGAATGTAATATCTGAAAAAACTCTTCTAATCTCGAATCCATAATCAATGGGATTTCTTTTAATTGAGAAGAGTGTCGCTTCAGAAAGAACGGACAGTACTCCATCCATTTGAAGAATAGAATCTCCAAGTTCTTTCCATTTTAGGAAATTCGTTTCTGTGTAAAGTGAATCGGTTTGAATTGCCAAAACGAGCATACCACCATCCTCCCCAAATTTTTCTTTGAATTTTTTATATTCCTCAGTGGCTTTTGAATCTTTGGGAAGAATTGTCCCGTATTTGTTATCTAATTTCAGTTTGTTCAACGCATAATAGCCCCAAAAAACGGTCAGGAGGGTTAAGGTTCCCAGTACAAAAAACCGATTTCTTAAAATAAAATTTGCTACGCGTTGCCACATAAATAATACCCTATTGTACAGGGATAACAACAAATTTAAGGAATTCGTTTTAAAAAGGTTGTTTTATTTTAGCGCAATTAAAGCCAACGGAATAAATCATCAAACATTCTTTTTCCCCATGGAGTATTACTATAATCCTTCTCTATTTTCTCACGAAGTTCTTTGAGATTAAAAACTTTATTTTTCCCAATGTCTAGAATAATTTCTTCCGTTTTTGGTATAACAAGTTCAATTTTTTTGGCAAAATAAATGATTCCTCCGTCCTCTGTTGCCAATCCGAGAATGGTGCCGGGCAAACCGCAGAATCCCTCAGGACCAACACTCGGAACTAAAGCGGAGGTATACCAAGCATAAAGTCTCGTACTATCGTTTTTCTGATAAATGGCCTTTCGACATTCATAGCCACTTATGGTTCTTTTGCTATCAGTGATTTTCCATTTTCGCTGAGGTAAAGAATCTAGGATATATAAGCTTTGACCAAATAAATTGAGGACTGTTAATTGTTTATGCGAGTTTAGGTTTTGATAATAGGAATTCTTCGCAGTCATCCACGACATTTCATCCGTTTTTTCATCCGGAATTCCTTTGAAAACAGAGGCAGTGTCATTGAAAAACAGATAGAAACCTTCATTGCGAATTTTATTATTATCATTGATCATACGTCTCATACGTGGATCGTTATATCGCTTCTCAAGATTTGTTCTTCTCTCAAAGGTAATTTTACCACTGTGAATGTATTGGGAGCGACCAATTCCTTGAATTGACAGCATGAAAATCAGCAGTATTAAATTAATGCCAGCCTTTCCACTCATCTTCTTTAGTTTTATTGTTGTTGAATTTATAAGTAACACGAAGTAAAAAAAAGCGGGTAATAATATTGGTGTAATTATCTGTAATGATATTCCCGTTTATTTGGCGCTGCAAATTTAAGTTTTGCTTCAAAAGGTCATTTCCTGAAAGCGCGATAATTAAGTTCTCTGTTGGGAGGAAAGTACGAATCAATTCCGCATTAATCACAAAGATATTTCGGTTAAAACCGCTGGCGCGCTGAGAGTTGATTACATATTTTCCATCGGTTTTTATTTTGAAATGAAAGGGCAATTGCCACTCAATATCGTATTTATAAGTTTGCATGCTGAATGGTGTGTTTGATGCAGATGCCAATGAACTCACCGGATCCGTGTAACTGTAGTCATTTGAAATGCTGATTTGCAAAGAATCAAGTTTTAATTCCACCTCAAGACCTCCAGAAAGACTCCGGTTTTGCGTAACGTTCTCGACGTTATTGATGAAATTGGTATAACGCATGTACGAAGCATTCACATTTGGAGAGATTTCAATCTTTCGATTGAAAATTGGGTATCCTGCACCTGCGAATAGATTCGCAAACATATTGCCATCCACATTAACAGTTCTAGATTCAGTTTGACCGAATTGATTAAATGTTGTTGAATTTGCAAAGGCATCGTCTGTAAATGTGGCATTAACTCCACTCCAAATGTATCGGCCTGTCAAAGCGGACCAGGTATTGAAGTTGATTCTCAAGTTGTGTATGTAATTTGGTTTCAAATCTGGATTTCCTTTTTGAATGCGGTTTGGATTGGTATTGTCCGGAACAGGTTGCAAATCATTGATACTCGGTTGCTGTGAATTGGTGGTGTAAAACAAACTGAATCTTTTACTTATGCTTGGTTTAAATTGATAGCTAAATTGTGGAAGGAAATTATTGATGTTTTGCGGTATCACCGAGTCTAATATTAAGTTTCGATTCTCAATTGCTATATTTCGAAATCCAAATCCACCGGTCAAGGTATGTTTTGAATTCTCGTAAATTCCAACGGCAGTTCCTCTGTGTTGTTGGCGGATGTTATCGAAGTTATTTGATAAAAATGCATTCTCAATTGCAAACGTTTGTGATATTGGGTCATAGTCGTAGGTCCTTTTGTCCTGTTTAATATCACCAAATTCATACAAATACTCCACTTGAAGTTTTATGTTTTTTGTTATTGGTTCGGTATAGGTCAAGGTTGTAAAATGATTAGCGGATGAATTTTTATTTGTTTTTTCTTGTTCAAAAGTGATATCGGCAAAGCTTGTATCGGTAATAAACGAACTGTTGTAAAGTTTTCCTTCCGTATCGTTGTTCGAATAACTTAACAGATATTTCAATTCAATTTCGCGTTTTGGTTTTTTGAATTTTCTCCGTAGTAGCGCTTCCGAATTACTTGTAATTCCTTTCGAATCATTCGTGTTTCTGATGTTTGTTTCGAGCGATTTTAGTTGCGTTTCACCAATGAACTGAGAGATACTGGTATTGTCCGTTATAGCTGCGTCAAAGTTCAAATTCGGTTTAATTTCTAAGAAAGTCAACGAATCCAAGTTAACAGAATAGTTAAAATTGAGTCGATGCGATTCATTTCTTGAAATATTACTACTTGAATCTTTTGTGTAATACGTTGTGTCTGTTAAGAAATATTGGGAGTAGCTTGATCCAGCCGCAACTAATTCATTATTATAATAGGCATAATTGAAACCAATTTTACCCGTTTTACCAATTTTATCAGAGTAATAAACACCGGCTTTTAATGTTTTGGGAATTCCGCCTGAATTGTTCGTATTGTTTTGGTTCCACATATTCATACCGGAATTATTCCGTTCGTTATCCAAGCCAAATTTATTCATATCACTCCATTTGAAATTGGACTTTGGCGTATTGGAACCCAGAAGGAAAACAGATATTTTTTGCTTTCCTTTGAATTTATTGGCGAGCATTTCCGTTTCGTAGAATGGTGCATTCCCCATGATTCCAAAATCACTTGCTCCGGATATTTTTCCGAAATAGCCTTTTTTGGCGTCTTCTTTTAGTTTTAAATCTAATACCTGAATTTTGTCATCCTCTCCCGCTTTGGCATTTTCTTTTTCTTTCTCATAAATTTGAACTGACTCAACACCCTTCGCCCCTAAATTTCGAGTAGCAATTGTAGGGTCAGCGCCAAAAAATTCATCTCCATCTACCAATACCTGGCTGATTTGTTTTCCTTGTGAAGTAATTTGACCGTTTTCATCGACTTTAATTCCAGGCAGTTTCTTCAATAAATCCTCAACTACTGCATTTTCTCCAACTTTAAATGAATCAGCAACATAAACTAAGGTATCTCCACGATAGTAAATCGGGTTTTTATTTGCAAAAATGACAACCTCATTGAGTTCTTTGGATTTTTCTGAAAGAGTGATTTTTGGAATGATTATTTCGTAATTATCCTTGTTACCGAAAATGTAGTATGTCTTCGGTTCAAATAATGGATGCTCGACAATCAATGTAAACGTATCAATTGAAAAATTAGTCAGTTCGAAGTCTCCGTCTGAATTTGTTCGCGTATTCTTAAGAAGCAATGAGTCCTTCATACGAACAGCCATAACCACAACTTCCTTTAGTTTTTGAGTCCCGCTTGTATCAAAAATAGTACCTGTTATTTTCATTTGCTGCCCAAAAACAGAGAAAAATTGAGGACATAATATCAATGATAAAAGAAGTAGTATTTTATTCATACATCAAATTTAAGGACAGTCTAATTAAGGGTTGGGATTAATGTGTTGAATGGTTAGTTTCAATTAAGAACATCCAAATTTAATGAGCAATTTGGATGTCATTTAAGGCCTGAAACGTAAATCCATTAGCCTCTGTTTCAACAGAAAAATTAACAATCAGTTTTTTGCCAAAGTATCTTTTCTGGTTGTTCTTCAGCAGTTTTAAAGTTGGATTGTAGTCTAAAAAGGCAACGGTCGAAGTCATATTTTCTGTTCCAAGAATTAAAAAGTTTTTGCCCATATTTTCTGTAAAACTCTGAAAATTTGTTTCGAACTCGCCTTCTTGATTGATTATTTTTAATGCTAGAGAATCATCGTGAGTTGTCGGATTGCAAGCAGAAAATGCGCTTTTATCAAAATTTTCGGCCATTCCTGAGGATCTTTTAGAGAAAAACACTTTGCTCGAGTCGTTATAATAGCTTTTCGTGGAAACCTTGTAAAATTTATCTCCTTTGAGGATATGCTGTTCACATTCACTGGAAAATTTTCTTGATCCAACGTAATAAAATGAACAAATTGTTTCGTTACCATTTTTAGAAATATTCCTAAAGGTTAATTTTCTAATAGTCATGTTCCGATTGCTCTCCGTTTCAACCAAGCCTTTAACGACGAATGATTCACCTTCGCTACTTAAATATTCGAGACTGGTAACCTCGGTTAAATTGTCGTTGGATTCAATATTTTTTATTTCATTCTCAAAGGCATTCTCTCCATCAAACAAGGGTTTTACTTCCTTCAAGCTATGGCGCGATTCATTTCTTTTTTCCTCGTTTTCCTCGCAAGATATCAAGTTGAGAAATAGAAGAAATCCAAATAGTATTCTCATTGTGATAGTTAATTTTTACAAATTTACGCTTTTCAAAAAATCAAATATCTTTAAATTCTTGCTAGTTTTGCTTGTGTCAAAGGTAATTGCACTAGATTTTGGGTTAAAAAGGACTGGAATTGCCATTACAGATGATTTGTGTATCATTGCTTCTCCTTTGGATGTTATTGATTCCGCGAAACTTATGGATTACTTGAATGAGTTGATTCCAAAGGAGCGCATTACAAGAATTGTTTTGGGTTATCCAACACGTTTAGATGGTTCGGACAGCCATATTACTGAGAATGTTCGTCTGCTAAAAGTGGAGCTTGAAAAAACATTTATTGATATTCCGGTTTTTTATCAAGACGAACGCTTTACTTCGAAAGAATCAAGAAATGTGATTCACGTTGCAGGAAAAAAAAGTCAACAAAAGAATAAAGGTTTGGTCGATAAAGTGAGTGCGGCATTAATTCTTCAAGACTACCTCGGATGTTTAAATAGTTTAAGATCCAAATAATTAATTTTACAAGAATATGATTTTACCAATAGTGGCATATGGCGATCCGGTTCTGAAAAAGGAAGCAGAGGAAATAGATAAAGATTACCCGGGCTTGAATGAATTAATCGCAAATATGTTTGAAACAATGTATAATGCGAAAGGAGTTGGGTTGGCTGCACCTCAAATTGGTAAAAGCATTCGTCTATTCATTGTGGATGGAAGCCCATTTGCAGAATTAGAGGAAGGTGAAGAATTTGATCCTCGAGCAGAAGGGATTGAAAACTTCAAAAAAGTATTTATAAATCCCATAATCGAGGAAGAATCTGGAGAAAAATGGGCGTTTGAAGAAGGGTGTCTGTCTATACCAAAAATCAGAGAGAACGTATATCGAAAAGAATATTTGGTGATTACCTACTATGACGAAAACTGGAATTTTTACGAGGAGACTTACTCGGGATATGCTGCGAGAATAATTCAGCACGAATATGACCATATTGATGGAGTGCTTTTTACGGATCATTTATCGCCTTTGAAGAGAAAGCTATTATCTAAACGGTTAAATAATATTGCTAGTGGTAACATTGAAACTATTTATAAAATGAAATTTCCTGAAACAAAAAAAAGATCAATATGAAAGCAAACAACGTGTTCCTATTCTATTTTATTTTTTTATTGATTTGTTCCTGTGAAGAGGGTAGTCAAAAAAAATCAGCCCTGTCTCGTGCAACTTTGAAGCTACGCATCACTGAATTGGAAGACTCCATTGCGAATGTCCAGAAAAACCCGAATAACTTGGGTAAAATCACCTCTTTGACCAATATCGAATTGATAAATCGATTAACCGATTACTATCGAGCATTCCCGAAAGATGATTACAGTTCAGATTGCCTTTTTAAAATTCATATGAAATTCAGTGAATTGAATGCACATGAAAAATCCGTTGCCTATGGAGATACCCTTTTAGAGTTATTTCCGAATTACAAGAATAAGGAATTTTTAATTGAAAGCATGGCTAGTGCTTATGATGCCTACATCATTCCCCGAGACACATCTAAAATTAGAAGCTACTTTTCACTTCTTTTAAATGACCCAAAGGTCAAAAGCGACAAAAAACGAGACATTCGGAAGCGCCTTGAACATCTCGAACTTTCCTTTGATGATTACATCTTGAAAATAAACAGCTTACCTCAGTAGGTGCTGATTATTAATAGTCGCAAGAGCACTAAAAGAGCAGTTGTAGAAAAGAATATCCAAAGATAGAATTGGATATTGTATATTCTCGAATGAGCTTGAATTAGAATGTTTTCTTTTTCTTCAGGGTTTAAAGAAGAATAGGTCCCGCTTTTTGAAACGAAATACTTTAGTAGTTGCTTATTGAAGTTTTTTGATAGATTTTGAATTTGTTTCATTTTTTTATTTTCAACAAATTTTCCTAATACCTCGAAGTGAAATTCTTTGTTTCGCTTTAATAATTATGAATAGACATTATGCAACGCGAATCTTGGTAAGTAAATTTTGGATAGTGCAATACGTATATCCACCGAATTGCAGTCTGAATAAAAACGACTCTCAAAAACTATTTTTTAGGAATATCTGAAATATTGCCTTATTTTTGAGAGATTGAGAAGTTTTAAAAATGAGTTAACAAGATGTTCATGCAACTTTTTTTTATTTTTTTACATCTCAGTGTCTAAAATTTAGTTTACAATATTCGTTTAAAAGTTAAAAGATAATTCGAGTTTATGAAAATTTGTTTAATTCTCCTAATTCTAATCGTTTCCCCACTATTTTCAAACGCTCAATCTTTAATTTTCGCTGAGTTAACGGGAAGTCCAACAATGAACACATCAGGTTGGAATTTAACCGGTAACGCTTCTGTTGGAGATACTCAAGGAGACCCGGATGGCAATAATGATGAGCTGATACTAACAAATAATGTTGACGGGCAGAGTGGAGGTGTTTTTTACCAACAACCAATTGATCTAAATACATGCCAACAATGGCAAGTTGAATTTCAGTTTCGAATTTGGCAGGGAAATGGTGCAGATGGCATTGCTTTTTGCTTTTTAGATGTTCCACCTACTGGTTTTGTTAGTGGAGGAGGTGTCGGAATTCCTCAAAGTGCAAACGGTATTAAGGTCGTATTTGATACTTATGACAACGGATGTGGTGCAAATCCAGAAATTCAAATTTATAATGGAGCAGGCTATAATGAGTGTGCGAATGGCATAGTTAAAGTTAATAACTCAGGAGGTAATTT
>JBIIVA010000058.1:0-13312 GCA_044339705.1 Crocinitomicaceae bacterium | reverse complement strand
GCGTTGAACACGATCTAATTCTAAATTAATGTGCTCAACTCGAATTCTTTTTTTATCCGTTCTACCCTTTATTTTGTGTTTGACTTCTAAAAAAAATAAGTTGGATTCCACATAATTTCGGAACCTAACCTTGAATCGATTGGTTTTTCCTTTGTAATGATCATGATATAATTTGAAATTCTCATCATCAAAATAGAGACTTTCATAAAAAGGTGTTCTTGTACCTTCAATCTCGAGAACCCTGTATTTCGTATATAAATTTTGTAATATTTCAGGAAGTTTAATCAAACTAAATGCAAATTTAGTATCGACACGATTCATCAACTTTACTTGATCCATTTCAGTTAAACTTATTGGTTCAATTGTTTTTAAATAAGTTTTAATCACATCAATCATAAAAAGAGGGTTTTCCAAATCCGAAAAACTATTGAACTGAGATTTGTCTAAATAGTTTGCCCGTCAATCAAAGTATTAATTTAATGTGAATTTAGGAATATAAATTTTAATGTCGTTGAATTCAAATTGCTTTTATGATTTGAATTAGTATTAATAAATTGTAACTTTGTTTTATGTTTCTTCCTTTACTCTTTGAAGATATTGCTTTTTCTGAAATCGTTGTAATTATGTTGGTAGTATTACTTTTTTTCGGAGCTAAAAGCATTCCGGGTATTGCTAAAACATTGGGGAAAACTTTGTATGAATTTAGAAATGCACAGGCCGAATTACAGCGAGAAATTCAAAAATCGGGAATGGACATAAAAAGAGACATGAACTTTACTGAATTACTCAAAGATACAACGGAAGAGATTCGACAGCCATTGGATCAAGTGGCAACTGATATAAATAATACAGTTGAATTCAAAGGATCCGCAACAACTGGTAACCCGGTGAGTGAAATTGATTCAAATTCAAGTGAAAAGCCTTTAGATCAGCAAGAATTAAACGAATCTCAAAATAAAAAAGAAGAATGATACAAGTTGGAATTATCATGGGAAGCGCATCAGATTTACCGGTGATGCAAGCTGCTAAAGATTTTTTAGATGAAGTTGGAATTTCCTCAGAATTGAAAATTGTATCTGCACACAGAACACCGGAATTAATGGTTGATTACGCTAAATCGGCCGCAAGTCGTGGTTTGAAAGTTATCATAGCCGGGGCAGGAGGCGCTGCTCATCTTCCAGGAATGACGGCATCTTTGACTTCTCTGCCGGTGATTGGTGTACCTGTTAAATCATCTAACTCGGTTGATGGCTGGGACTCCATTCTCAGTATTCTTCAAATGCCAAATGGAATTCCAGTTGCAACTGTCGCTTTGAATGGAGCAAAGAATGCAGGCATTTTAGCAGCAAGAATTATCGGCAGCTTTGATTCGAATATTCAGCAAAAATTGGATAATTACGCTGAATCCATGAAACAGGCAGTTATCGAAAGCCAAAACAATGTTCAGTAATTTTATTTATTTACTGTTCGATTCTCATTAAATTTGGCCATGAGAAATTTAACCATTCTTATTGTAATAAATTCTTTTCTTTCATTTTCTCAAGGTACTTACCAATTAGCCGTTCTGAAATATAGTGGAGGTGGTGATTATTATGCTAATCCAACGGCTTTACCTAATTTGATTTCATTCTGTAATAAGGAGCTCGGCACTAATATTTCCAAAGATGTTCCATATGTGGAGGTTGGAAGCAAAGATTTATATTTATATCCATTGATACACATGACTGGACATGGTAACGTTGTTTTTTCTCGAACAGAGGCCGAAAATTTGAGCAACTATCTTTTGGCCGGAGGTTTTTTACATATCGATGATAATTACGGCATGGACGAATTTATTCGCGTGGAATTAAAAAAAGTTTTTCCAAACAACCCGCTTGTTGAATTACCCTCAAATCATCCGATTTTCAATCAAAAATTTAAATTTAATGGACTCCCAAAGATTCACGAGCACGATGGTAAACGCCCTCAAGCATTTGGGATTATTGAAGATGGGAGATTAGTGTGTATTTATACTTACGAAACTGATTTAAGTGATGGTTGGGAAGATCCTCAAGTACATAATGATACTGCTGATAAACGCAGACTCGCGCTTCAAATGGGAGCGAATATTCTCATGTATGCTTTCATGAAATAATAAATCAAATTTTATAACATTTTAGACAATTTCCTATATAAAAAAACTCTATTCTAAATCAATAAGGGCGGTCCAAAGTGTAATTTTTCGATTATCCATTCTCGGCCAGATCGGACGAATTCGCTTGTCGTAAGCAGCGATTCCGAGGTAATCGCCAAAAAAATCCGCTTCATTTGGAATAAATGACTTTTCAGAAATTGTTTGTTGTTCAAACGTGTTTCCACCATCCTTGCTCATACTCCATACGACATCAGTTTGCAAATCGTTAGATTTGTATTTACTACGATCGTAATAAATGAAATGCAAATTACCATTCGTTTGATCCACTGCCATATTTGTAAAAAACTGATGTGAACGCGTTTTATCTTGATTCACTTTGATTGGTTTCGACCAAGTTTCTCCACCGTCTGTTGATTTCATTAACCACACATCCGTATTATCATTGCCATTTCGTTGATCACTCCAATTAAGATATAATGCACCACGATTTGACCCATTACTCATGTCTGAAACTAAAAAAGGAAGACCATTCGCGCGATAAAATCCAGGTACATTGATGTCCCAACCTTCGGTTTGATATTCAACAAATTTTTCTTCTTCAAACCAGGTTTTACCGTCATCCAACGATTTTTGAAAAACCAAACCATTTGGACCTGACCACGTAACGTAGATCTCTCCATTCGGGCCTAAAGCTGGCACAGCGCCTTCAACTGTTAAATCACCATCCATACAATCGCCACCAAATTTAGAAATTCGTTTAGGCGTCGTCCATGAAATTCCTCGATTGGTTGATTTTGAAAACATGATGAATGAACTATCTTTGGGATTCGGAGACTCGTATTCGTCAAATTGCGTCCATGTTAAGTAAATAGTATTTGTTTTTGGATTAACGACTGCCCAATGTTTGTCTTGAACTTTTGTTCCAATCTCTTTGGTAGCACTTTCAATAGTAAAATGACCTTCAATTTTATCAGTTCCTTGACAAACGATTTGAGCAAGATGAGCTTGTTTTGTGCTTGCCAAATGAAAATAATACAATCTTCCCGTTTGGTCAAATGTTAAAACAGGATCTCCAAAAACACCATATTTGCTTTTCAATTTTTTACTCGTCCAAGTTTTACCGCCATCTTTTGAATAATGATAGCCTTGTAAAATTGAACCTGCAGCAATCAAATCTTTGTTTTTTGGATTAACGGCTATCGATGGCTCGCATTCGTTGTAAGAATAACTTTTCGCGTCGACAGGAGGAATTTGAACATTCTTATATCTAATTTGAGCAAAAGAAAATGCACAGGCGATAAGAAGAAAAATTGGAGTTAATCGCATTTTATCTCAGCCAATAATTGAATAGTCCTTCATTTTTACTACCAACTTCTTGCTGAAACTGAAATTGAGGTTTTCTGAAATTAGTCATTTTAACCTTCACTGAGAACAATTTTTCCTCACGAGCAACCAACAACTCAGCCATTTCACTGGTATTTAGCCCATTCATCATGCCTTCTAGCATGGCTTGATTCACTCTAAAACCATTACATCCAATAATTTCATCTCCAACACTGATACCGGCATCTTCTGCACAAGAATTGGCTCGTATGGCTTTTACCATCACTTTTCCATTTTCTTCTCGGACGGTCGCACCAAAAGATGGTTTGAATGTGGTAACATCCTTGACTGAAACGCCAATATTGTCAAAAATCCCGGCATAAGGAATGATTTCTGTTCCGTGAATGTACTTCATAAAAAAATCATCCAAATTCTTTCCAACGAATTTCTCTAATTCTGTTTTTAATTCAGCTTCCGTAAATCCACGATTCATTTCCACATAGAACTTTTGGTATAAATGTTTCATGAAATGATCCAAGCATTGTTTTCCTTTTGAATTACTAATAATCGCTGCATCAAAAACAGCTCCTAAAATGGTTCCACGTGAATAATAAGTCATCGAAGTGTTCGCGCTATTCTCCGTTGGACGATAAGCCTTTATCCAGGCATCGAAACTGGCATGAGCAACCGGTTGAACGCGCGCACCTACTGAGCCTTCGACGTAATTAACTGAACTTTGTATTTTTCCCAACATTTCTTCTTTGGAGTAGTAACCTGCTCTTCGCAAAATCAATTCGTCGTAATAGGATGTAAAACCTTCCATAACCCAGAGCAAAGTCGTATAGTTTTCTTGATCATAGTCAAATGGCCCAAGTTCAATTGGACGAATGCGTTTTACGTTCCATAAGTGAAAGTACTCGTGCGCCACCAAATTCAAAAAATTTCGATATTCTGAACCACTGTAAGTCCAACGATTCACACTCAAAACGCAGGAATTTGTGTGCTCCAATCCGCCTTGTCCATCCACTACATTATGGATGATGAAAACATATTCTTTATTGGGATTAGAACCAAAAATAGCAGTTTCAGCATCGATGACTTTCGCCATATCAGTTTTTAATGCATTAACATCATAGTATGCATCTCCATACATGGCAACGGTGTGTTTTGTTCCGGAGGCCATAAAGTCAAAAACAGTTTGATTACCAATTTCAATAGGGCAGTCCACCAATTGATCGTAGTTTGAAAATTCAAATATTTGGAAACCATCTTTCTGAACTGAAATAGCTGCTTTTGGCAATGCGGTCGTTATTGATTTGAATGAAGCATGCGGAACAACTTCCAAAGTTCCTTTTTTGTCTTTGTATCCTTCAACATACATGAAAACCCCAGAACCACTCACAAATCCGTGTGTTAAGTCCAAAAATGGCGTTCTCACAGAAAGTTCAAACGAATAAACTTCATACTTTATTCTGATTTTTTTATTCCCTTCGGTTGAAATTGTCCACGTGTTTTTCTTCTTTTTCTGAACTTGAATTTCTTTTCCTTTTTCATCGAATGCCCTAACCAAATTAACATTCTTGGAAAATTCACGCACCAAATAAGATCCTGGAGTCCAAACCGGCATTTTGATATCCAATTGTTTTTCTTTGAAGTCGCTCAATGTCATATCCACTTCGAAATAATGGTTTTGAGGTTTTGACATGCGTAATTGATATGAAATAGTTTGTGACCATGTGTTTATGGTAAAAAAACAGATCGCTAAAAAAATAGATTTTTTCATGTGTGTTTAATTGTTATTGTTAATCGTCATACAGACCGTCTTGAAAGCCAAAAGGTAAATCGCTAATTAAATTCATGCTTGTTTATGAAAAGTATCGACATAGCTTATTTCAATCGATATTTGATATTTTTTTCAAATGTAATGAATTGTCAGTATATCAAACGATTCAATTAGAAATTCAAATATAAGAGGGATAGTGAAGGAAATAAAATGATTCAATGCTTACCTTTATGTTTTGCGCTTAGACCAAATTATCTTATTGCTCGAATTGGCGAAACAGAGCTTTTTCTTTGTTTTTAAATATACTATCGTAAGAATTAATACAAATCTTTTCTGAATCCCAAATTGAGGGTAAAAAACAAGGGAGAATACAATTCCGTTGACACATTGTTATTACTAGCTTGACCAAAAATGGAATATTGTCCATTTACATCAAGATAAAATGTTCCTGTAGCAGGAATTGTATATTTTATTCCTCCTTGAAGCCCCATAGCAATACTGATAATTCGACCTTTTTCGGTTTCGTCAGGTGAAAGTTCATATTTATCCCTCCAAGTGTAGGTTCCAGTTGCATCTTCCGTTTCAAATTCCTTTTTAACAGAATTGAAATAAAGCATAAAATTGCCTCCGCCATAAAGTGAAAACCCATTATCATAATCATTCCCGAGGTAGTATCTTGTCCCACCTTCAATCGTTGTGTAATTCATTTTAGATTGGTAATTGACTTGAAGATTGTAAGGAGAAGTTGTTAAGTTAGTGGCCGTCACTACAGTTGAATTTACTTGGTCATCATACTTTGGGAAATAATGACCGACTCGAGCATAAAAAGTGATGTCGTTACTTCTTGGTAATTCGAGACCGGCATTTAATCCGAAGAAGGATTTTTCTGAAGTAAATCCCTTTAAGAAACTAGTTCCCGCGTTAATACTGACTTGAGAAAAAGATATGAATGACAACAGAGAGATGAGTAGCGTAGCCAGGAGTCTATTTTTCATGAGTATGTTTATTTATTGACCGAAATGATTCGTATCTAGGCAAATTTACTTTCTTTTTGTCATTTTGAAAAAAAATACAATCAATTTTACAACTAACCAGATTTCATCATCTATTGGAACCTTAAAAAAAAATAAGCTTCACGAATAGACTTGGTATGATTCATTGTTTTCTATTATTTTTTTATAATTTCGAAAACGTTTATTTTAATTCTGGTGAGATTCAAAATTTATCGATTCATATTTTTATTTTCAGTCTTTGCCAAAGTTCAAATTTTGCAAGCTCAGACCTTTATTTTTGCTCAGTTATCAGGTACTCCAAGTTTGAATACATCGGGTTGGAATTTAACTGGTAATGCTTATGTTGGGGATACCGGAGGAGATACAGATGGTAATTCAAATGAGTTAATCTTAACAAATGCCTCGGGTAATCAGAGTGGAGGCGTTTTTTATGGCACAGCGATTAATCCTTTAATCTGCTCTAAATGGACTGTTGAATTTGATTATCGAATTTGGGGAGGATCAGCCGCTGATGGTTTAGCTTTCTGCTTTTTAGATGTTCCACCTACTGGATTCGTTAGTGGCGCAGGAGTTGGAATTCCTGCCTCAGCAAATGGTTTAAAGGTTGTTTTAGACACTTGGAACAATTGTGGTGGATCTAATCCTGAATTGCAGATTTATTCTGGAACCGGATATAATGAATGTGCCAACGGTATTGTTAAGCTAAACAATTCAGGAGGAAGTCTAAATTTTGTTAGAAGCAATTCCTACCAGCCCGTCAAAATAACTTATGTTAACGGAGTGGTAACACTTTTTATCAATAATCAACAGTATTTAACGGCAAACTTCCCCATTAATTTTACGGGTTACATGGGGTTTACGGCCTCAACGGGAGGCTCATCAGATCAACATTCAGTTAGGAATGTAGTCATATACACGGATCAAGCAGCGTCGAATGCCGGTGGTGACATTTCACTATGTTCAAACGAAATTGGTCAAATTGGCGTTACTACTAATCCAAATTTCATTTACTCATGGTCTCCGGCTGCAGGATTAAGTAATACGACAATTTCCAATCCTACAGTTGGCCTAACGAATAATTCAAATTCCCCAATTACTCAGGTATATACTGTTACTACTTCGCTCGCATCGAATCCGGGAGTTTGTCCAACCACAGATCAAGTTTCCGTTACCGTATATCCAAATTATTCAACAAATGTTTCAACAAGCATTTGTAATGGCGATTCGATCCTATTTAATTCAAATTACATAAAAAATCAAGGGAGTTATTCTGCCTTACTTTCAACTATTAATGGGTGCGATTCAACGATAAATTTATCCCTAAACGTACTGGAAACTCAACAAATAATCATAGATTCTTCAATCTGCCAGGGAGCATCTGTTGTCATAGGCAGTCAAAGTTTTTCAACAAATGGTTCGCATTTAGTAACCCTTCAAAACGTTTTTGGTTGCGACTCAACAATTATTCTGAACTTAACCGTTTATCCTTTACCCATTTTGAATTCTAACTCGGAGTCAATTTGTTATGGTGATACTGCCGTCTTACAGCCATCTGGAGCTAATTCATATACATGGGTACCAAGTTTAGGCTTTTGGAATTCAAATAATGAATATTCAGTAAGTACAAATACTTCTGTATCACTCAATTTAATTGGAGTTGATTTAAATGGTTGTTCAAATAGCATTCAAGTTCCGATAACTGTTTTGAATCTTCCCAATGTCCAAATATCTTCAAATAATCTTACTTATTGTCTGGGAGATCAAATTACCTTGAGTGCATCGGGTGCTACAAATTATCAGTGGCCGGAATTTATACCAAGTGTGGCTAGTCAACAGAATTTTCAAGCAATTCAAAGTGCCACTTATCATTTAATTGGAATAGACGGGAATGGATGTCAAAACGAAGATTCCATATCAATTACGGTAAATCCAATTCCTCAGCTGTCTGCGACTCCTGATCAAGAAATATGTTTGGGTGAATTTGCTCAGATTTCGGTTAGTGGCGCCGTTTCTTATGTGTGGAGTCCAGAAGGATCAGGAAGTGTAAATTCATTTAACCCAACTCAGACGACAACCTACACCATTATCGGAATTAATTCATTCAATTGTACAAGCCAAATAAATGCTACAATTACGGTTCACCCTAACCCGATTGCCAATTTAGATGCCTCTCCCCTAGTAACTACAACTGATTCACCATTCGTTACATTTTTCAATAATACAATAGGTTCGGTGAATGATGTAATTTATTTCGGAGACGGAAGCGCAGTCGATTTTTTTCAAGGAAAAATTGATCATACTTATCCTTATTCTCAGGGTAATTATTTGGTTACCTTGGTTACGGAAAATCAATTTGGTTGTATTGATTCAGTCCAAAAAACGATTCAGATAAAGAGCTACCAGTTTTTTTATGTACCTAATACTTTTACTCCGAATGGTGACGAAGTAAATCAATTGTTTTATCCAATTATTTCAAATGGATATGATCTAACAAAATTTTCCATGGAGATTTATAATCGATGGGGAGAGTTGATTTTTAGGACTGAGAATATTGAGCAAGGGTGGGATGGCTTTTATCGTGGTGTATTATGCCCAGAGGGAGTTTATACCTGGAAAATCAATTTGAAAGAGTCAAAAAATGATTATTATCGTGAGGTTACAGGACATGTGAATCTTTTCAAATAGCTCATTTTAGTATGCTAGGAAAATCCGTAATTATTCCGTCAATATTCATTTGAATCAATTTTTCTTTTTCCTTCATGCTATTTACGGTCCAGGCAAAGATTTTAATTTTCTGCTTATGTAAGGAATTTACTTTTCGTTTATTTATAGTAGCGTGAAACATTCCTAATGCAAAAGGTTTAAAGTTGAGCTGATTAAGAAAAAAATACGGAGATTTTGGAA
The DNA here is from genome assembly GCA_044339705.1 of Crocinitomicaceae bacterium. GTDB lineage: Bacteria > Bacteroidota > Bacteroidia > Flavobacteriales_D > Crocinitomicaceae > UBA952. The sequence continues at coordinate 4,155 of JBIIVA010000058.1, read as the reverse complement.
GATAGGTAAGATAAATCAGTGGGTAACTTGGGGCAGTATGATGCAATTCTTCAAGTATTTGTTTGTCAAAGCTCATGATTCGAATATTTGAAATGAACGGGTATTTTTGAAGTTCATTCAATACTATTTTACAATACTCCTTTGGTTCCGGTTGTGAAATACCATATTGCTTGGGATTTGATTTTATCTCAAATAGCACAATAACATTTTTTAAATCTAGTTTTTTAATAAAATCTTGAAATAATGGTTTTGAGGTTTTTAACTTATTTTGTTCCGGAAATTTTGCGTAAAACTTAGAGCCACAATCAAAGGTTTCAATTTGAGATTGAGTTAATTTGTAGATATTATAATCCGATTCACGATTTATATTTACACCAATTGAATCCAAGCAATATTCTTTTTGGAAGTAAGGTTCATGAGAAATAACTAGCTGCCCATCTTTGTTAACAACGACATCTAATTCAACTCCATCGATGCCAAGTTCAATAGCTTTTTGAAATCCAATCAAACTATTTTCAGGATAGTCACCTCTAAATCCACGATGGCCATAAATATCGACTTTGTGGTTTTGAGCCATTGGACTTAGGGATGTAAAAGTCAGAGCAAAAATCAGAAATAGCCGCAAGGATTTATTTATTGAAAAGTTAACCTTTTTATTATTTTTTCTTCTTTTGGATAGAGTTTTAAAAGATAAGCTGAATCAAACAATTCAAAATCCTGAAAATCGAAACCAGGGGCAACCACGCAGGAAACCAATGCATATCCTTGTTTTTCATCAACTGAGCTACCGAAAATAGTGTTTTTAGGAACCATGTGATGAAAAGACTCACCATTATTTATATTGGAACCTAATTTTAATTCTTCGTGCCCATTTTCATTTAAAAGGTGAATCGTAAGTGAAGATCCCTCGTGAAAATACCAGTGTTCATCGCTTTTTATTCGATGAAAATGGGAAACATGCTCCGAGGTTAACAAAAAGAAAATAGATGTCAATAGCGATCTTCCTCCAACTGTATTTTCGGTTGACCGGTATGTTTCTTTGTAAAATCCGCCTTCCGGATGAGGATTTAATCCTAAAAATTCAATGATATCAGCAACTCGCTTATTCAATTGGTCCACGTTCAAATTTTTGTCCATTTCCACCTGTATTGGGAATAAAGTATTTTAATTCTATTGCTAAAAATGAACCGCTTACAGGCCCAAAATTATCCACTTCATACGTTCCGTTTCTATACCTAGAAAGCAGATTGAAAAGCGGGGCAGTTTGGATTCGCGCAAAACATCCTAGATAGAAAAAACCATATTTCTTGGTTCTCAATTCAAATCCTAAATTTCCATTTAAATCTAAATTGACTTTATCATTGATGTCAACCAAACCGATATTAAAAAATTCATGTTTTCCTGTGGGTTGATTAATCACTCCAACACTAGAAGGCTTGTAACAAATAGAAGGACCAATGGCTGCATTCATGAACCATTTTTTACCAAGCTTAACGTAAAAAAGAGCATTGATTGGAAGGTCATATTGTATGAACCCAAAATCATTATTTGCAGTAATATTGGAATCAGGCAGATTCATTTTTATGGCGTAATAACGCTGAAGGAAATTTAATCCTGTTTCTATTCCTATCAAATCTGTTAATGCAATCCGAACAACAGCTCCGAACGAATAGCCTACTTTTTGATTAATTGTAACCTCGTAACCTTGATTTGAAAAAGACGCACTTGCTTCTCCAATAAACTTAGTTGGCAAGAGTGGTTTCACTTGAAATCCAAAATAATAGGGAATTTTAGAATCCTTTCCAACTTGAGCTCGCGTTATGCAAAGAAAACCTAAAAAACAAACCAGTTGAAAATATTTCATTGTTACAGATTAATACTATTGGTTGATCCAAGTTGTATGGTATTCCAATGGTTTTCTATGAGCCAAAGGCCAGTCTACAGCTGGATAACCAATATAAAACAAGCCTAAACACCTATCTTTAACCTCTAGTTCCAAAAATTCATTCATTTTTTTAGAATAAATCAATTTTGGTGTTGACCAAAAGCCACCCAAGCCATATGCTGTGCATGACAAGTGCATATTTTGAATTGCACAGGCTACTGCTTCAATTTCCTCGATTTCCAAAATTTTCTCTTCGGGTTGTCGTTTCATTGACACAGCCACAACGACGGAGGAAAGAAGAGGTCTACGAATTAACTTGGCGAGTTTCGAGTCGTTTTGATCCTCTTTATTGGTTAATTCCAGATAGGTTTTACCAAGAAAAGTACTTAGTTTTTGAAGGCCTTCACCCGTAAAAACATGAAATCTCCAGGGTTGCGTATTTCCATGTGTAGGCGCCCATTGAGCGTTATTTAAAATCAATTCTATTTGTTCTCTGTGGACTTTTCGCTCGGAAAATTGTTCGGGGTATATTGTACGTCTTGATTTAATTAATTCGTTGATTTCGGAAAGATTGAATCTCATTTCACATCGCTTTTGTACAAAGATATTAAAAGGCCGTATTTATTTGCAATATAAGGATAGTGAATCTTTGGCTTTTTCAAGTCCCAGACTGCTTGCCTTTTTCAAATCAGAACAACATCCTTTCAAATCGCTTTTCATTCTTTTAATCAAAGCTCTCATGAAATAAAAACTAGCATTTTGGTCGTTTAAAGAAATGGCTTTATTTAGATCTTCAATCGCATTTTGATAATTACTTTGATTGAAAAAGATGAATGATCGAAACGAATAAATATGGGCAATTAGCTCATTTTTTTCATTGGCGAATTCTGCAACCTGTTTTGCCCGCTCAATCAATATTAATGCTTGTTTAAATTCATTTTTCTGAACCTTAATATCACTTTTTTGAATATACGCTTCCACGCAATTTGAATCAATAAGTAGCGCTCTATTGTAGTAATATTCGGCCTTTTCATAATTTAATGAAGCGAGGTATTCATTTCCTTTTACAACAAATTTGATTGCTTTTCCTTGCGCCAGAAGTAATAAAGACCAATGGAATATAAAGCAAAGAAAGACGGATGTTTTCACCATTCAAATATAGTTTTATCCCATTAAAAATCAAAGATCAAAATTATTTTTTTTGGATTGCATTTTTACATAGTCTTTGATTTTAAAATAAATTGAATACCTTTGCACCTCGAAGGCCTCGTAGCTCAACTGAATAGAGCACCAGATTACGGCTCTGGAGGTTTAAGGTTTGAATCCTTACGAGGTCACAAAAAGAATCCCGATTTATTCAAGTCGGGATTTTCAATTAAAAATGCAATCAAAATTTAGCTTGATTTGGGATTAGCAAAATTTTACAATATCGAAATATATACTTTTTAAACGCATACAAAAAATTAATCAATTTTCCGTTTGCTCTCATTCCGATAAAAAATTATCTTTCCAGCCCTACCTCCATATCTTAAAAAAAATTCGATATTTCTATTACAACATTTTTTCAAGGGATTTGAACAGAGTTAAAATCAAAACAAAATCTCAGATTATTATTGAAATAAAATTGAATTTAAAGTTTTTATATCTATTTCATGTTTACCCGCAAATTGCAAAGTGCGAAACCCAATTTTTTTATGAAATTCAATTTCCGACTTTAGCGCTTCGGTATTATAGTACTCATCTTCTGTCCCTATTACAAAATAATTGTTGGAATTCGACTGAATTAAAGACTTTTCCAAATCAGGTGGAAATACGGAAGCCCAAAGAATGAGTTGATCTAACTGAACATTTTTACCATAAAACCAACGAGCAGCTGTGGCTCCGCCTTGCGAAAAACCGAGAAGAATAGTTTTTTTAATTTTTTTTTGTTTGGTTAGCTTTATAAACAATTGTGACAACCAATTTAGATTATCGGCGATGTCCGACTCACGATCTTCTTTCGTCATCCAAGATGCACCAACACGACCAGATGTTCCGTTGAGATAAAAGCGATGCATGCCTTCAGGAGCAATAACCAAATAATCTTCAGGGATTTCCTTGAACTTTCTGATGAAAAATTCTGCCAGTTGTCCATATCCATGCAAAACAAATAGTAGTTTATTTGCTTTTTCTAAATCTCCAGAAATCCAATATCTGAAAGTCTTAGGGGCGCTTAGTTTTTGTTCAATTGCCATTTTAGGAATATGTTCAAATTTACTATATTTGTTGGG
>JBIIVA010000057.1:0-13368 GCA_044339705.1 Crocinitomicaceae bacterium | reverse complement strand
AATCTCAATTACTGCTTTATATTGCTATAAATCAATAGGTTCGAGTTTTTCAGCAAGCCCTAACTACATTCAAGAGCAAAACGAAGGGCCATTCGTTGTTTACAATAATACTTGTATCGAAAAAGTGGAAGAACTGCACAAACAATTATTGAAAGAGAAAGATGAAATGATTGCAATTCTAAAAGGTCATAAATAAATACAATCCCATTGAAAAAGCTTTGCCATATGGATTCAGTTAATCTTTACTTCAACATAATCGAAATAGTCAAGTCTGACTTTAGATTTACCTCCGCCTCTTCGAAACTTGGAGCACTAAAGGTTCGTCTGGCGTTATTTGAAAAACCATAAGCCTCCGTTGGAATTCCAAGGTAGTTTTTATCCAATTTCCCGTTTTTATTTTCATCGTGAAATACGGCAACAGCATATTTACCATCAGATAAATCATTAAACAAATAACTCATGTTTTTGCCAGAAACAGGTATAACCTTACCAATGTATTGCTTTCCGAAAATGGGAAATTGATCTTTTGGTCGAAATAACCCAATAAAAATAGTTCCTTTGTCGTTGGGAATTGATTTTACCTCAACAGTTAGCTTGCTTTTTGAAAAAGGAAAAAGAAACAAACACGAGAAGAAGAATAGTGCTTTCATGATTGTTTAACAACAATCAAGAACACGAAATGTTAATCTCGTATTAAGAATTGGTATTTGTCGATGTTTTTCAATGCGATACTGGTTCCTCTTGCTACGGCACGAAGTGGGTCTTCTGCAATATGAACCGGCAATTTAGTTTTCGCTGAAATTCGCTTGTCTAAACCGCGTAACATCGAACCACCGCCTGCTAAATAGATTCCTGTTTTGTAGATATCAGCAGAAAGTTCTGGTGGTGTCATCTCCAATGCACTTAAAATCGCTTCTTCAATTTTAGAAATAGTTTTGTCAAGTGCGTGAGCAACTTCCACGTAAGAAACCATGATCTCTTTTGGAATACCAGTCATTAAGTCACGACCACGAACCGCAAAATCCGCAGGTGGTTCGTCTAACTCAGGCAAGGCCGCACCAACTTCAATTTTAATTTGTTCTGCCGTACGCTCACCAACCAAAATGTTGTGCTGACGACGCATGTATTCTTCGATATCATTGGTAAAGTCGTCACCTGCAATTCGTATTGACTTATCACAAACAATTCCTCCCAAAGCGATTACAGCAATTTCAGAAGTACCACCGCCTATATCGATGATCATATTTCCCATTGGTTCTTCTACATCAATTCCGATTCCGATTGCTGCCGCCATTGGTTCGTGAATCAAATAAACCTCTTTTGCGCCGGCGTGCTCAGCGGAGTCGCGAACGGCACGTTTTTCAACCTCGGTAATTCCTGAAGGAATACAAATAACCATTCGAAGCGTGGGATTGAACAAACTTCTTCCAGGATTAATCATTTTGATCATTCCACGAATCATTTGCTCAGCACTTTGGAAGTCAGCGATTACACCATCTTTTAAGGGACGAACCGTTTCAATTAACTTGTGTGTTTTACCATGCATTTGCTGTGCCTTCTTTCCGATAGCCACAACCTTTCCGGTTTGTATATCTTTTGCAACGATTGACGGTTCATCTACAACCACTTTATCATTCCAAATAATTAGTGTGTTGGCCGTTCCAAGGTCAATTGCGATTTCCTGTGTTAAAAAACTAAACAATCCCATTCCGAGTTCCCACTTTTAAATTTATTGCTCAAAATTCGACAAAAATTCGAGGAATTCGTGCAATTCTTCGTAAATATAATAAGTTAATGTTTAAAATGACGTATTCCGGTAAAAACCATCTTCATTTTGTGTTCATTACAATAATCGATTGATAGTTGATCCTTAACAGACCCGCCCGGCTGAATTACCGTATCGACTCCTTCATTGTGCGCAATTTCAACACAGTCAGGAAATGGAAAAAAGGCGTCACTTGCCATTACAGCGCCCTTCAAATCAAAATTAAAAGATTTAGCCTTATGAATCGCTTGCCGCAACGCATCAACACGCGAAGTTTGTCCCGTACCACTGGCCAAAAGCTGTCCATTTTTAGCTAAAACAATGGTGTTTGATTTGGTATGTTTCGCAATTTTATTGGCAAAAATCAAATCATCAATTTCTTGTTCATTTGGAACTAAATTCGTTTTTACTTCCAAATCCGCTTTCGTTTCGATTTTCGAATCTCTATCTTGGACTAAAACGCCATTCAAAATCGTTCTGAACTGTTTTTGAGGTAAAACTGTTTCCTTCTGAATCAAAATGATTCTGTTCTTCTTCGATTTCAGCAAGTTCAACCCTTCCGTGTCATAACCTGGAGCAATCAAAACCTCACAAAATAAATCATTTATCAAAGTTGCCGTTGCTAAATCAATGAACGCATTTGAAATCAATATTCCACCGAAAGCACTTACTGGATCTGCAGCTAAAGCAGCTTCATAAGCTTCTTTTATGTTTTCTCTAGTTGATATCCCACATGCGTTGTTGTGTTTTAAAATGGCAAACGTTGGTCCATCGGCTGAAAACTCTTGCATCAAATTCACCGCAGCGTCAACATCCAATAAATTATTATACGAAAGTTCCTTTCCGTGTAATTTGTCGAAAATGGAATTCAAATCTCCGTAGAAAACTCCTTTTTGATGTGGATTTTCGCCGTAACGCAACGATTCATTTTCGGTAATACTTGCCTTGAAATATGGCGTTTCACCTTTTAAAAAGTAATTGTGAATCATGGTGTCATAATGCGAAGAAACGTGGAACGCCTCACCGGCAAACTCCATTCGCTGTTCCAAGGTAGTTGACCCATGTTGGGTTTTCAAAATTCCTAGTAGTTTTTCATACTGATTGACAGAAGGAATAATCACAACATCCTGAAAATTTTTCGCCGCAGCACGAATCAAGGAAATCCCACCAATGTCAATTTTTTCAATAATTGCTTCGTGACTCGCTCCTGAAGCTACGGTTTCTTCAAACGGATACAAATCCACGATTACCAAGTCAATCTCAGGAATATCATGTGTAGCAAGCGCTTCCTGATCTTCAGCTAAATTTCGTCTGTTCAAAATTCCGCCAAAAATCTTAGGGTGTAAGGTCTTTACGCGTCCCCCTAAAATTTCGGGAAAACTAGTTAACGTTTCCACAGGTGTTACAGGAATCCCAAGGTCTTCAATAAAAGCTTGAGTTCCCCCTGTTGAATAAATGGTTACGTCGTTGTTGTTCAGTTCACGGACAAGCTCTTCCAATCCATATTTGTAATAAACTGAAATTAAGGCAGATTGAATGTGTTTTAAATGACTCATAATTTGGGAAAATGAGCGGCAAAGTTAGTGCTAATTTTTTGTTTTTAAATAAGTTTTTATCCGCAGATTTCTAAGTTTTGTTGCTCACCAATGGAATAAAAACTACTTAAAACTTCACCCCAATCGAAAAGTAAAACGTACGGCCATTCGCTGGCAAAAGACCTGGCCCAGGATATCCTCCAGCGCGGCGAGTAGCATAACGTTCATCCGTTAAATTGTTAACTCCTGCTTTTACATTGTACTTTCCATTGATGAGGTAGGTACATGAAACATCCATAACTTGATATCCATTGATTTTTCCTATGGTAGCCCTAGCGTTTGAAAGTTCTGTATTGAGGGCGTCTGTGTAGACTTCACCAACTTGATTCAGCTGAAAGTTAAGTGAAAAGCGATTGTATTTGTAAGTTAATCCAAAACGATTGATTGTACGAGGAGCGTTTTCAACGTAATTCCCTGTAAAATCTTTTGATGAATCAACCAGGGCCGCTGGATCATCCCAACGGGTGTAGCGCGCGTCAATGAATGCTACATTCCCATAGATTTTTAGGGTTCCAACTTTTGATTTTTCCCAGAAAATCCGTGTAACGTCCAATTCAACGAATGATTCGATTCCTTTGCTAACCGATGCTCCGATGTTTGTTCTTAAATTTTTATTATTAACACTGATCGTTCCGATGCGGTTGTCGTAAAATAAATAAAATGCTCCCACATCAAATGTTAAGAACTCCTTGATTGTTCCGCGGTAGCCAAAATCGCTGTTGTATCCACTCGCGTCTTTCAGATTTGAATCAATGGAATCCGTGGTGGCTGCAGGGGTATACTCAGCAAATGTTACAGGTCGAAAACCTTGGCTAAAATTAGCATACAGATTAGAGCTTTTGCTTACTTTATACTCGGCACCAATACCAACCAAAATAACCGTTCTAACTTGATTCGGAACAGAAATGACCGCTCCGATAGTTGGCTTATCAATGGTTCCAAAAGCACCGGAATTGATGTATTCTAACCGAATTCCTGGGGTAATACTTAAGCCTTTTGTTAACTGAAACATATTTTCAACAAAAGCAGCGCCATTTCTTGTTGTAAAATTCAATTCTCTCCTGTAGTCAAAAGAGCCTAAGTTACTTGTTTGTCTGGAAACGATTTCCAAATCAAAGTCACTGTGAACAGATCCGATTCCTCCCTGTTTTCTGGTTGTCTCACCTGTATAAACTCTCATCCCAGCGGATAGGGCAGATTCGTTGCCAAACAAATTATACTTTTGTAAGAAACGTAATTCACCGCCTATATTTTTGTACCAATCCCGATCCACCTGACGGTTGTTAAAATATGATCCATTTAATGAATCAGGAACGAAAACATCTCTCAAGAAACCAACACTATTTCGCTGAGCATTGATGTAAAAGAGTTTTAAGCTAATTTTTGATTTTTCATTCAATGAATAGTCAACATGCAAAGCAGCTGTATTCCAGGGTGTACCCATCCAATTTCTTGATCGGTTGGATTGTTGAGCATTTTCTAAAAACATAGAATCAGTTAATCCTCCAGGTTGTTGACTTTTGTAATCCATATGTGAATACTCCAATGTGGCGTTTAATTTAGGAGAAAAGGCGTAAGAAAGAGAAATATGTCCCGTTGTGGTTCGATACTGACTATTTTGTCTCCAGCCGTCTGCGCTTCTGTGATGTAAATATCCATAATAGGAGAAATTTTTAATTTTTCCGCCAATCGCGTTGAATGCATTGTACAAACCATAATTGCCAATTGTCTGCTGTGATTCAAAGGAGAACGTTTTTGATCCGAGGTATCGTTTTGTAACATAGTTCAACATTCCTCCGAATTGCGGACCATATTGTAAAGAACCAGCACCCCTAACGATTTCGATTTTCTCAAGCGCTTCAGTTGGTGGTGTAAAATAAGCTTCTGGATAACCAAAAACCTCAGATGAAATGTCAACACCATTCTGTCTTACGTTGAATTCCCAAGAACGATTTGGACTCAAACCACGAGTTGAAACGGATGTCTGAATTCCAGAGCCATCACTTTCCCAAATGGAAACACCAGGAACTTTTGCCATGATTTGTCGGTAATTGTTTGAAGAAAGATCGGCATCTAATTGATTTAAATGAATAACCTCGTTTTTCTTTCCGGAATAAATGTTCGTTCCTTGAATCGGGCCGAGAAAAGCAGGAAGTTTTTCAGTGAAAATAAGTTCTTTGTGGTGCCTCATTTTTAGGGAGTCAGTTTTATTTACTTGTGCTTGAGAATAATTTAGTGTGAATGTCAACGCACAAAAACAGCAAACAAATTTTTTCATGGTACAAATTTTTTCATGGTACAAAGTAACTTAGGGTTCTAAAAATGGACAATACCAAAAAAATGGTATTTTAGAATGATTCTAAATAAAGCTGTTTTTTATGGTAAATCCGAAATGTTTGTCAAATTTTCTCACTTAACAAATCTTAGACGTAAACACGCTTAATTTCGATTAAAAAAGAGTTATGCTAAACAAAGATTTTTACATTACCTACGGTAAATTGCTCTATGCCTTGGCCAAAAGCGATGGTTATATACAAGATGTTGAGCGAGATAGAATAATGAGTTTGGTTCAAGAAAAAATGGCGTTAATTGAACAACAAAACGATTTTTCGGGTACTGATTTGGCTTATTATACCGAATTTGCTTTTGAAGCGGCAGAAGATTTCGAATTGACTTTGGAAGATGCTCTTTTGGAGTTCAATACGCATTTTAAACTGCATCATGTGCACTTCAACGAGGAGCAAAAACGTATTTTAACAGAAGTTTTAGAGGAGGTTGCAACAATTTATGGCAAAATAACCAAGAAAGAAGCTGAAATTATTGACAAGTTCAAGCAGCTTTAATCGGCAACAAACAAAATGTAGTTATTCTTTTTCCCCTTCCCTAAAAGAATATATTTGTTATTGATCAAGTATTCTTCTGTTAGAACAAATTGTTCATCCACTTTTTCTTTGTTCACTGAAATGGCATTGGCTTTCAATTCACGTCGAGCCTCGCTGTTGGAAGGTAAAAAACCGGTTTTTCCGGAAAGCGCATCAACAATTCCGAGCCCGGTAGTGATTTCGGATCTTGAAATATTAAATCTTGGAACGCCGTCAAAAATTTGGAAAAAGTCTTGTTCGCTTAATCGTTTTAGATCATCTGATGTCGATTTTCCAAACAAAATATTACTCGCTGCAATTGCTGCGGCCAATGCTTCTTTTCCGTGAACACGCGTTGTGATATCTTCCGCTAAAGCTTTTTGAAGTCCTCTTAAATGTGGCGCTTCAGCATGTTGGCGTTCAAGCTCTTCGATTTCACTTTTGGATTTCAAGGTAAAGATGCGAATGAAATTTCCTGCATCCTCATCAGCTGCATTGAGCCAATACTGATAGAATTGATAAGGCGATGTTTTATTGGCATCAAGCCAAACATTTCCTCCTTCTGTTTTACCGAATTTTGTTCCGTCTGCCTTTTTAATTAATGGCGTTGTAACAGCATAGGCCTCACCCCCACCTTTTCTTCGAATCAATTCAGTTCCGGTAACGATATTTCCCCATTGGTCGGATCCACCTAATTGAACTATGCAATTTTTATGTTGATTCAAGTAATAGAAATCATAGCCTTGCACCAACTGATAAGAAAATTCGGTAAATGACATACCTGTTTCTAGTCGTGACTTCACGGAATCTTTCGCCATCATGTAGTTGACAGAAATGTGTTTACCCACATCACGAATAAAATCCAAGAACGACATGTTTTGGAACCAATTGAAATTGTTGACCATTTCGGCCGCGTTTTCTCCTTCAAAATCAAGGAATTTCTCCAATTGCGCTTTCACACATTGAACGTTATGATTAAGTGTTTCAGCATCCAACAGATTTCGTTCCTGTGATTTTCCAGAAGGATCTCCAACCATTCCTGTTGCGCCACCAACCAATGCAACAGGCTTGTGCCCTGCTCGTTGAAAATGCACCAACGTCATGATTTGAACCAAACTTCCAATGTGCAAAGAATCAGCTGTGGGGTCAAAACCAATGTAGCCGCTAGACGATTGCTTTAATAAGGCTTCTTCCGTTCCGGGCATGATATCGTGAATCATTCCCCTCCATTTCAATTCTTCGATAAAATTCGTTGGCATCTTATTTTGTTAATTCTTTAAAGACTTCTTCGAGTGTTTTTTGTTCGATTTTCAGAGTTAGAACGAGCCAGTTTTCCTTTTGAGCGTATTGGGCAATTTGAAGCCTTAAATCAACCTCATCAATTGTCTCAAGTAACCAACCATCTTTCACTTGTTCTACTTTTCGAACGTGTGGGACTTTTGCCAACTGAGACTTGGAAAGTTTTTTATCGAATTCCACATAGACCGTTTGATGTGCATCCTCTTTTTGCAGATTCCCCGCCTTATCATCCGCAACGATTTGACCTTTGGAAATGATTACAATTCGATCGCAAATCGCTTCCACTTCTTGCATGATATGGGTAGAAAGCATAACCGTTTTTTGTTTACCAATACGTTTGATGAGGTCGCGGATTTCAACTAACTGGTTCGGGTCTAATCCGGTTGTGGGCTCGTCTAAAATCAATACTTCTGGGTCGTGGATAATGGCTTGCGCCAAGCCAACTCGTTGACGATAACCTTTGGAAAGCGCTCCTATTTTTTTGTTTTGTTCGACTTCCAAACCAACGGTCTGAATCATTTCTGAAACACGCGCCTTTAGGTTATTCACTTTGTAAATTCTACCCACAAACTCCAAATATTCACGCACATACATGTCGGTATAAAGCGGGTTGTGTTCGGGAAGATAACCGATAATTTGGCGTGTTTTTAGGTTGTCAACATCTACTTTCATTCCACTGATATAAACTTCGCCGGAAGAAGCGGGAATGTAGCCTGTCATGATTTTCATCGTTGTCGACTTTCCGGCGCCATTTGGTCCAATAAAAGCAACGATTTCACCTTTTTTCACGTTGAAACTTACATCCCGAACGGCAGCTTGTTCTCCGTAATACTTGAATAAATTTTTTACTTCAATTGACATGCGTTGCGAAGTTAATAAAAATAAGCGTGTTGCCGTTATTCGTTTATTTCACGTATCGAAAAAAGCGAGTAGAACAAAGTAAAGCAGGTAATTCCTATTTGGGTTTTGAGCGTTTCTTCAAATTTTTGTTTCGGTTGGAATAAATTCTTCTGCAATCATCCATTTTTCTCGCATGCGGAAGGCAGCAATTGTTTGTCTTTTCGCTTTATTGGCGGCAATGTTTGGTTTTATTCCATTTTGCTTTGCCCATATTGCAAGAGGAATTATTTTTTTCGCCGTAAGAATCGTAATTCGTTTATGCAATGTTTCTTGCAAAAGAAGAGCAAACAGCTCAGTAAAACCGCCAAATTTCATTGTTGACTGGTACTGTGTGAATAGTGGATAGTATTCGGTATGTTTGCTTTTATTTTGAATGATAATTGGCGGGAAACCTTTATTCATTAATTGCAGGTTTATAAGTACTCTGCCCATTCGACCATTTCCGTCAACAAAAGGGTGAATGGTTTCAAATTCAGCATGAAAATGCGCAACAGCATCTAAAAAATAACTGATTTTATGCTGATTATAATTATCTAACAATTCTTGTATTAGTGCAGGAACAAACTGTGGATTTGCCCCCAAGTGATTCCCTACCCTAACCCATTCTTTTCCACTTCTAAACCGTCCCGCGATAGTATCGTCAATGTTGGTGAGTAATGTTTTATGCAAGTTTAAAATGAGCTTGATATTCAGTAATGATGAATTTTTTTCTAATAACGTTTCAGTAAGTTTTGCCAAATTTTTAGCTTCGTAAACTTCGCGAACATTTACTTTTCGCGCTAAACTACCTCCTGAAAGAATTTTTTCGGTGTCTTCCAAGCTAAGGGTTGAATTTTCAATAGCGTTTGAGTTATAAACCATTTCAGGAATTTCGGCAAGGGTTATTTCTTTCAGTATAGAATCGTTCCCCTTTGCTAAGCTTAAATATCGCTGATGCAATAACTCAATTTTATCTTTTGTAGTTTGGTTTATCATTATTTGATTTTGCATTTACCGTGAAAAAACATTTAAAAATACAAAAATTCACGGTAAATTACTCAGGTTAGAAATAACCTTAAATCTCCTTTTTTTTAATAATCGATGGTTATAATATTTTCAATCACTTCGGTTTGGGCTTTGTTTTAACGGTTTCGGGCTTTGCGAAGGAGCCGATTTTTAAAATTAATATTATTTGCGGTCAATGATCTTAAGTTTTATAAATAAACGTTTATCGTAAATAAGAATTTCGGCTTTTTTGCAAGGCGTGTGTTAGGTGCTGGCGTTCTTGTTGTCCTTATGTTTCTCGTCATTGTCAAGCTGTCTTTTTTGTTTTTTTCGGTTTCTCTTTTGTAAAAAGGTCTGCCGTATATTTTTCGTAAAGTTCAAATAGAAAAACCATTCTGTTCGCTTCACTTGTAAATGGTTGCGGTCTGTAAGCCAAGTCAACTGCTTTGTCTAACTCGTTATGTGCTTTTACTAATGCAGGTGGCATTGACAATGGGTCGTATAAGTCCGCAAGTGAATTGCTTGGAAATTCTGCCCTTGTGTCCAAGACTTTTTGTGCTTTTTCTTCTATTGCCTTTATTTGTTTGTCGGATGGGTTTTCGGGAAATGGAAAGTTATTGTAAACTATACTTGCGGAGTATCTGTAATCGCTTTTTAATCGTCCACAAACAGATTTTACCCAAGCCATATGAATATAAGAAGTCAAAATTCCAAAGTAGTAAACATTTGCATTTGGCAAAACATACAGTTGATTTGAAGCAATTGTTTCAGGACTAAGAAATGCAATAGGAATGTATTTTCTGTTTACAGATGAAACTGTCGGAAATGCTAAGTAGCTTGTTTTAGGTTGACGAACTTCTGCGAAAAGGGTAGGCGTTTCAGCAAGTTTTTTAGTGTTTGCTCTGTCGCTATTGGAACGCCATTTTCTAACGGCTTCAACTCTTTCCTTTATTTTAGAATTGGTTTTTATCTCACTAGGGTCAGCGTTCAAAAGCCACAGGCAATAACGCTTTTCAGAATGCAATAATTCTCTACCACCAATAAAAGGTCTAATCAATTTTTCTGAATTGCTGTTTTCGGAGATAATCTGATTTCTTTCTTCTTCCGACAAAGTATAATTACCATCATCTAATGCAAAACTTCCGTAAATGATTTCGGGAACTTTACATATTGGCGATTTTCTGTTTTCAACTGTTATGTCTTTCCCTTCAACTAAAAAAGGATTGATATTCTTAACTTTTATTTCGTGTGGTTCGCCCTTAATATCTTCATACTCAAAAATGCTTTTGTTATTAGTGTCGTAGTTGGCGAAGCCAACTATCACACAATGCACAGCCGCATTTCCTTTAGCTTCATTTCTCCAACTAAAAGTGCGATGAGTAAAATGAATTTTTAGTTTGTATTGATTAAAAAGGATAGTCCATAAAAGGCCAACTTGTTCGCCTTGAGAAATGGAATTTGTAGAAACAAAAGCAACTTTAATTTTTGTATTTTGTATGTATTGTGCCGCTTTTAAATACCAAGCCGTTACATAGTCTAGAACTCCTGACCCTTTAATATTCGCAAATACTTTTTCCATATCTGCTTTCTGTTCGGGCTTTTGTTCTTTCTTTCCTATAAATGGCGGATTCCCAAGAATAAAAGAAAGGTCGTTTTTTGAAACTACGTTTTCCCAGTCTGTTTGCAATGCGTTACCGTGAACAATTTTTGCGGATTTTTTCAAAGGCAAACGAACAAAGTATTGTCCGAACTCATTGCTTATTTGCATATTCATTTGGTGGTCGATAAGCCACATTGCAACTTCGGCAATTCTTGCAGGAAATTCTTCATATTCAATTCCGCACATCATATCAACGTCAAGGTAAATTATTTCTCTAACGTCAAATACTCTTTGCCCTGTTTTATTCGATGCTCTTAAAATTTCTAATTCCAACAAACGCAATTCTCGATAAGTAATAACAAGGAAGTTTCCGCAACCGCAAGCAGGGTCAAGGAATTTTAGAGTGCTTAATTTTTTGAGAAATTCGGGAAGTTTGTTTTTGTTGTCTTTTATACTTTCAAATTCTTTCCAAAGGTCGTCCAAGAAAAGTGGTTTGATAAGTTTTAAAATATTGGTTTCGCTAGTGTAATGTGCTCCCAAGTTTCTGCGTTCTTTCGGGTTCATTACGCTTTGAAACATTGAACCAAATATCGCTGGCGATATTTTGCTCCAATCAATGTAACAGCAGTCAAGCAAGGCTTGACGCATTTTTGTATCGAAACTTGCCGTAGGCAAGTTCTCTTCAAAAAGTTTTCCGTTTACATAAGGAAAGTCGGCAAGTTGCTCGTCAAGATTTTTAAAACGATTTTCTTTTGGTGTATTTAATACTTGAAAAAGTTCTTGCAGTTTTGATGCAAGGTCGCTTCCGTCTTCTGCTGTCCGCTGTTCTAAATATTCTTGAAATTGTTGCTTGTTGAAAATTGTTGTGTCTTCTGAAAACAATAAAAAAAGAATACGAACCAAGTAAACTTCTAATGGATGTCCAGTGTAGCCTATTTCTTCAAGTCTGTCGTGAAGTTTACCCATTAACTCTGCTGCTTTTATGTTTGCAGGGTCTTGTTCTTTGTAAACCTTTTTTTGATAACCTAAAATGTAGCCGAAATGCTGAACATTATTTACAAGGTCGTTGAGTTTAAATTCAATGTGTTTATCTTCTTCAAGGTCGTAAAGCCTAAAATTTTCAAAGTCAGAAATGAGAATGTATTTCGGTAATTCGTGTTGTTTCAGTCCGTGAGTGTAGTCAATGGCTTGTTGGTAGGCTTTGTCAAGGTTTTTGCCCCGACTTTTCATTTCAATTAAAATCGTCCCTTTCCAAAGCAAGTCAATGTAACCGTCTTTGTCGTCCAATTTTTTTACTCTGTGTTCAAAAGTCGAAACACGTTTACTGCTAATGCCAAACACGTTAAAAAACTCAACTAAAAATGGTTTTGCGTCTGCTTCTTCGTTTGAAGTGTCCGCCCATTCCTTTGAGAAATTTAATGCTCGGTCTTTTATTTCGTTCCAACTTAATGCCATTCTTTTTTTCTATGTTTAGTCAGTTTGTCGATGGTTGTTTTGTCGTCCGCTACGCTTGCACCTAACTTACTTATACCATTACCAAAAGCAATTCAAGCAATCATCCACTTGTTGTATTTGTTTACTTTCAGTAAGTTTTATAAAAATAGAAAAACTTTTTACAAATCATCAAAATATGAATATATGAGTTGTAAATTTCTTGTGACCGATATGACAAGCACAATTAGATTTAAATCCTGTTAAATATTATTCGATTCTATCGAAAAAAGGGAGTAAAACAACGTAAAATAGGTAATTCCCATTTGGGTTTCAAGTGTGTCTTCGAACAGAAATGTAACAGCGGAGATTAGGATAAAAAAGACAGCAAGAAGATTTGTTTTATTCCACTGAACCTTGAAAAAAGCAACTTGTAGCCACATAAAATACAACAATCCAAATATACCAAATGTGAGCCAAAATGTAAGATAAGAGTTATGGGAACGCAGTCTACGATCTTTATTTAACAAAGAGTGTCTTTTATCATACATTTTTTGAATTTCATCGTTAACGTCGCCGGTTCCAACGCCCATAAGCCAATTTTCCTGAATAATTTGAGCAGAGTTTTTCCAAAATTCTACTCGTTCAAGTATTGAATGCCCGCTTGGATTCATATTGTTATGCAATTGATAACGAATGCCAAATAAACGAGCCATTAAGCCATTTTTCGTTTCACGCACATCAGCAAATCCCTTTTCAATGAACTCAATATCTTGTTTGGATAATTTATTCACGCCATCTCCTCTCACTGGAAGATTTTTTGAAATCAAATAGCGCTCAAGGGTTTGCGACAAATGCTGTTTTCTTAAATCCAAGCTATCATATGATATACTCGAGCGTTTGTTCCATTCTTCTTGAAGCGTAATGTAGTTT
>JBIIVA010000237.1:0-3320 GCA_044339705.1 Crocinitomicaceae bacterium | reverse complement strand
AACAAAAATATGCATTTCAAAAATCGAGATGCACGTTTTTTCCAGAAAACAACTCGAAAACCTTGCGCTTGTAATCTCAATTACTGCTTTATATTGCTATAAATCAATAGGTTCGAGTTTTTCAGCAGACCCTATTTAAAGTTGTTGCAATGAACATCCTTCTGTGGCTTTATTTTCATTCGAGGTAACTCGCCTTTAACCTCGGATAAAAGATTAAGATCTGAATATTATATGAAACTCTTACAAAATTCTTAACCCGAACTTACGTTATTATTATCAAAATATTTGTAATTTTCGAACTTTATTTGCCAGCTAAATGAACGACTTAAAACTCAAGCAAACTGATTCGACACCTTATGTTTCTTTTGAATATAAAGGTATTCTTGAAATTTCGGGTAAGGTTATTCCTAGTCTGGAAATTGATTTTTGGAATCCGATTCGATCTTGGTTTGATGAATATCTTAAAGATCCAGCTAAAAACACAGTCTTTCGTTTGCAATTGGATTGTTTAAACACATCATCATCTAAGGAAATTTTACAAATGCTTTATCGTTTAAATGAATTGAAAGAACGCGATTTTGCGGCATCCGTAAATTGGTTGTACCATGAGAATGACTTGGATATGTTGGAAGTTGGTCATGATTATGAACACATGGTTAAAGTCCCTTTTCAATTTTCTGTTGTCGCAGAAGAAACTTTGGTTTAACTTTCAGTTGAAAAATATTACATTTGTTCATGCGTTTAGTTAAACAAATTCCACATGAACGTTATCTGATACAAATTCATCAATATAACGGTAAGTTTATATTAAAGATTGAACTTGGGGGATTTGAACAATTGTTTAAAGTTGCTGAATCGGTGGTTGATATCGAAATATTACAAAACCAAATTACCGACGAATTTCTCAAAAAATGTTTGGATCGATTTATAGCGATGCGCACCGATTGGGAAAATATTCTTTCAAATAAAATATAAAACACATGAATTTAAGAACACTAATTCTATTCAGCGCAATGCTTTTTGCCTTTTCTTGTGGAAATGACCCGAAAAAGGAAAAAAAAGATACGAAACCAAAAGTGGAAGTCCGAAATACCAAAGGTCTCAAGATTGCTTATTACAGTAACGACAGTATTAAAGAAAAATTTGAATATTATAAACGAGAAGATGCCTCAGTTACCAAAAAGCAAAAGGCATTTCAAGCCGAATTAGAGCGCAGATCTAACGAATACGATAATTTTGTCCAAAGAAAAGATCAGGAGGCTCGTAATGGATTGTTGTCTGAAAATGAAATCATGCTTGTTCAGCAAAAAGCCCAACAAATGCAGGCTTCGATTATGCAATATCAACAAACCCAAGGAACCAAAATTGAAACTGAAACCATGAAAAAATTGGAATCAATCAATAAAAAAATCGAAGCCTTAGGCAAGAAATATTGTGAACTTCATGGAATTGATATATTACTTATTCATGGTGAAGGAGGTCAATTAAATTATATTAATCCATCTATGGATGTGACAACTGAATTCATCAATTTTTTGAATGAGAATCAAAAGGAAATAGAAAAAGATTTGAAGTAAAATGCTTATTTCACAGCAAAAAAAACAAGAAAATATCGCTGAATATTTGATTTACATGTATCAAATAGAGGACATTATTCGTGCTTTTCATTTTAATTTAGATCAAATCATAGAGGTTTTTGTTAAACCGAGCTTGCCAGATGCTTCGTTTTTGAATCAGTACCGAATTTGGTATGAGGATATAATAAATCAAATGAAAACTCAAAGATGTGAGAAGGAGGGACACGTAGAATCTTTGCGAGAAATTGTTATGGAATTGATTTACTTGCACAATACTTTAAACACCATAACAAATGATGAAAAGTATAAAAATCTTGTTGAGTCGGCGAAAACATTTTTAGATGAATTTAAGCAGAAGTCAAATATGTCTCAGCGTCATGATGTGGAAGTTCTTTTGCATGCTATGTACATGAAGTTGCAACTCAAAGTTCGCAAACAAGAAATCAGTCCTGAAACGGAGGATGCAATGGATAAAATGAGAATTCAATTGGCTTACCTTTCACGCGAATACCATCGCATGAAGTCGGGAACATGGAGTTTCAATCCTAATTAAATAAGAGATTTTAATTTTGTTGAGTTAAGTCTTTTAAGTTAATATTTACGTAGTGCCTTAAATCCTGATTTTTAGATTTCTGTAATTTAATCAAAAGTTTTTTGGCTTTGTTCTTTTTTCCTTTTTTCCATTCATTTATAGCTATAAAATAAAGGCTTTGTTCATGGAAAACACTAGGTATTTTTAAGTTGGCTTTAAAATAATGGTTGGCTTTTTTATACTGAAAGGCATTTCGGTAAACAATGCCTCCATAATACAAAACAGTGTCATTTTCAGGTGCTGATTTTTGAATTTTTTTCCAAATATTGACCGCTTTTATAGATGTTTCATTTTCAATTGCAAACATGAGTTCACCCCAATTAATTTTCGTTTTCTCTGACATGAAAATTGGAATTCCAGGATCTTTATACAAATTTGAGATTTCAAGTTTTTCTTTTGAATTAGAATAACTAAAATAAATCAAGGAGCCAATTCCAAAAATTACTAGAACAATAGCAGCATATTTCAAGAAATTAAAATTCTTTTTCCCACTTATTGATGAGGTTTTGATTCTTCTTTCCGTTTCCTTCAAGTATTTTTCAATTTCAATCGAATTTCCTTGAAAATGATCATAAAGAGTAATAAATCCTTTGATTTCATGGGATGTTGAGGCATCAAGACGCAATTTTTCCACTTCAATTTTTAATTGATCAGGATGATTAAGTAATATTTTAAGTTCGATTAGCTCCATAAAAAATAGATCAAAAGGCTCAATTGATGCCACAATTTGATAATTCGTTTTCGTGATAAACTCAATTTATTCCGAACTGTTTTTTCCGAAATCTGCATGGTATTACCAATTTCATGATTGTTAAAACCGTTAAGGTGTAAATTCATCAATTTTCGCTCATCTTCTTTGAGTTCATCAAGGCATTGCTCCAAGTGTTTAATAATATCGTTTTCCTTTTGCAAGTCTATCAAATCAGTTGACTCTTGTTTTTTTAAAATGCGAAATCTGCACGCATTAATTTTTAAATAATCCAAGCATTTATTTCGAATAATGGCCAAAAGCAATGCTTCCACATTTTTTGTTTTCGACCAACGATTTTGACGTTCTACTGGCTTCAACTCGATCAATGAGACGAATAAATCACTTACAATGTCCCGAGCTGTTTCTGGATTTTTAGTGTAGTAAATGGCTCGGAAAACAA
>JBIIVA010000068.1:0-12185 GCA_044339705.1 Crocinitomicaceae bacterium | reverse complement strand
GTCTTGGTTTGCTAATGCCGATTTATTAATTGAACAGCATAAATACGCCGAAGCATTCGCTCTTTATGACAGCATTCAGACTAACTTTCCTTATCATTCGCTAGCAGATGAAATCCTGTTAAAGAAAGGCAAAGCTATGGAAATAAAAGGTCAATGGCAGAAAGCATTGGACTACTATGAGGATCTTGTAAAATTTCACGGACAAGACATCCTGGCTGATGATGCTTTATTTCGGTTAGGAGATATTCAAGAAAATATTTTATCTAACAAGGAAAAAGCCCTTGAGTTTTATCGCCGATTGGCAATTGACTACAAGGGCAGTTTATATTCAGCAGAGGTTAGAAAACGTATCCGTCTTCTACGTGGAGACAAAAATGTTTCCGCTGACGAACTTTGACTTTTTATTTCAAATCGGGCATTTCTCTTGTAAAAGCTGGAATTCCGGTAATATCCATTCCGGTAATCAACAAATGAATATCATGCGTTCCTTCATAGGTAACCACAGACTCTAGATTTGCCATGTGGCGCATCATAGAATACTCACTTGTAATACCCATTCCACCGTGGATTTGGCGTGCTTCACGAGCAATGTTCAATGCAATTTCTACGTTGTTTCTTTTCGCCATCGATATTTGAGCAGAAGTGGCTCTACCCTCATTACGAAGTTGACCTAAACGTAGAGTCAACAATTGAGCCTTCGTGATTTCTGTAATCATTTCAGCCAACTTCTTTTGAATCAACTGAAAAGCTCCTATTGGAACATTGAATTGTATTCGCTCTTTAGAATACCGCAAAGCTTGATCGTAACAATCCATTGCGGCGCCAAGCGCTCCCCAAGCAATTCCAAATCTTGCGGAATCCAAACAGCTTAACGGCGCTCCTAACCCGGTTCTTCCCGGTAAAATATTTGCTTTAGGAACCTTTACATTATCAAAAATTAATTCTCCTGTTGCAGATGCGCGTAGAGATAATTTACCATGCATTTCGGGTGTTGAGAACCCTTCCATTCCGCGCTCGACGACTAAACCGTGAATTCGTCCATTTTCGTCTTTGGCCCAAACAACAGCAACGCGCGCAAAAGGAGCGTTTGAAATCCACATCTTAGCCCCGTTGAGAATTACGTGATCTCCGGCATCCTTGAAATTGGTAATCATTCCCCCTGGGTTTGAACCATGGTCAGGCTCGGTTAATCCGAAACAGCCCATCATTTCACCTGTAGCTAATTTTGGAAGATATTTTTGTTTTTGTTCTTCGTTACCATATTTCCAAATGGGATACATAACCAAAGAGGACTGAACTGAAGCCGTAGAGCGCAATCCTGAGTCACACCGCTCCAATTCTTGCATAATCAAACCATAAGAGATTTGATCTAACCCAGAGCCACCATATTCTTCAGGAATGTATGGTCCAAAAGCACCAATCTCTCCCAGGCCTTGAAGCAGGTGCATCGGGAAGGTGGCTTTTTCATAATGCTCATCAATTATTGGAGAAACCTCTTTTTTCACCCAAGCTCGAGCCGCATCACGAACAAGTTTGTGTTCATCTGAGAGTAAATCATCCATGTTGTAGTGATCCGGATGCTGATAAAGATCTGTTTTCATTTTTAACGGTATAAAATTTAGAATGCTTGTTTTCCCCCTATTAATATTCGCAAAATTAACTATTTATTTAATTTTGTAAAGAAATGAATTTACTCCCTTTATTACTTCAGTCTAATTTTGAGTTAATAGAAAGAAAAACACATTTAACGAGTATTTTGTTGTTTATTGTTTTTATTTCTAGCGCAGTTGTTGGGGCGGGACGCATCAACAACTCAAATTTTTTTACAGCTATTAGCTCAGGCTTTTTTAAATTTAAAGCTCAAGATAAATCTTTTAGCGAAAACAATAGAATTAGTCAAGGAGCCAGCATTGCGCTCTATTGTAATTTTGTGATTTCAATTTCCTTGTGTTTTTTTCTTGTTATTTACAAAGAAGCGAACTTTTCATTCGCGTTACTTGCCGGGATCCTACTCGTTGGGTTTCTCATTTTGCTTCAACAGTTTGGTTATCGAATTGCCGGGCTTTTTTCCGGTCAAAATGAAATTATTGAAAATGGTTCACTCATAACAAGGCAGATCTGGTTTTTCTCAGGCTTACTGTATTTACTCCTATCACTATTTTGGATTTTAAACATGAAATTCAAGGCTGTTTTCGTATTAATCTTTTTTTCCGTTTTAGTCATTTCTTCCTTGCTTCGAATTTTAAAAGGATTACTATTTGCGTTTTTGGGTGGATTCAGTTGGTATTACATTTTTTTGTATCTTTGCACCCTCGAAATATTGCCTGTTTTTATTTTGAACAAATTGATTCAGGGGTATTTACAGACAGAAATGTGATGTTAAAATTTTAATTTTTGACGCCTTGGCAATAAAAACAATTTTAGTTTCTCAACCCAAGCCAGAAGGAGACAAGTCGCCCTACTATGATTTGGCAGAAAAATATAAATTAAAAATAGATTTTCGTCCATTCATAAAGGTAGAAGGTATCGACGCCAAGGAATTTCGAGCGCAACGAGTTAACATTGCAGAACACACCGCAATCATTTTAACATCAAAAGTTGCCGTTGATCATTTCTTTCGGATTGCAGAAGAAACGCGTTTTGAAGTGCCTGATGCGATGAAATATTTCTGTATCTCAGAGGCCGTGGCGCTTTATTTACAAAAATATGTTGCTTATCGAAAAAGGAAAATCTTCTTTGGAAAGCAAACCATCGATGATTTAGTAGAGGTCATGAAAAAGCATAAAACTGAAAAGTTTTTGCTTCCTTGTACAGATATTTTAAGAGATATTATTCCGATTACCCTTGAGCAACATGGGTTCCCATTTACAAAGGTTATATTGTATAGGACAGTAGCCGCTGATCTTTCTGATCTTGAAAATGTTTACTACGATATGCTTGTGTTTTTCAGTCCCGGTGGAATCGAATCATTATTCAAAAATTTCCCTGACTTCAAGCAAAATAATACCGCAATTGCAGCTTTTGGGCCAACAACAGCAAACGCCGTTATGAAGAATAATCTGAGGCTTGATGTTCATGCTCCTCACCCCAAAGCACCCTCCATGGTAGGGGCAATTGAATTATTCATTAAAGAAAAAGCTAAAAAAAAGTAGTCTAGACTAGCAGTTGTTTCGTCAATTCTTTGAGCCCTTCAGACGCAATTTTTTTTATCTGTTTAAAAGATTTGGGGATATTGAACACCTCGATATTCGGGTCAATAACCCACTTTTCAGCCTTGCTAGATGCAAAATGAATCAAGCCTGCAGCGGGGTAAACTTGCAGAGACGTTCCAATAACAATAAAAATATCAGCCGACTTGATTTCCTGAATCGCTTTGTCATACTCAGGAACACCCTCTCCAAACCAAACAACATGTGGCCGTAAACGAAAACCATCGGGACATCTGTCCTCCTCGTTTAATTTCCAGCCACTGATTGAATAATATTCTTTTTCCTGATTCGGACCTGAAGACTTTGAGAGGCGAATATTGCCATGAAGGTGTAAAACATTTTTTGATCCGGCTCGCTCATGCAAATCGTCAATGTTTTGAGTAACGATGCTTACGTCGAAACGGTTTTCTAAACCAACAATTAAAAAATGTGCCTCGTTGGGCTCAGTTTCAATTATTTGCTTCCTTCGAAGATTGTAAAAATCAGTAACCAAATCAGGATCCTTTCGCCAAGCTTCAGGAGTTGCCACATCTTCAATTTTGTAGTTTTCCCAAATACCACCTGAATCACGAAAAGTACTAATTCCACTTTCTGCACTCATACCTGCTCCAGAAAAAATGACAACTTTTTTCAGTTAATCTAAAAAAGAATCCTAAATTTAATAAAATTAAAAAAACACTATGAAAAAAACACTACTATCTTCGGTATTGGTTTTATTAGTGGGTCTCGCAATAGCACAACCCACTTATGTGAGCACAACTCCAACTAACCGTGTTGCCGTATTGGAAGAATATACTGGCAACTATTGTACTTACTGTCCAGATGGCCATCGAATTGCAAGTGATGATATTGAGCCGACAGGAGCAATTACATTAAAAATTCAAACGGGTGGATTTTCATCCACTGACCCCGTATTCGGAGGCACATTGCAAACCCCAACGGGTGAACTTATTGCAGGGCCTTTTGATTCACAAGGTTATCCTAATGGTTCGGTAAGTCGTAAATCAGGAAATACTGGTATTGGTAGAGGGGAATGGGTTGCTGCTGTAAATGCTATTCAATCCCAAGTGTCTCCTGTTAATGTTTATGTTGGTTCAACCATTGATGTTACAACACGTCAACTGATTGTAACAGTTGAATATTACTACACTGGGGCGCCCTCAAGCGCAACAAATTATTTGCATATTGGTTACTACCAGGATAATGTTGCTGCCTATCAGTATGATCCTGGATTCAACCCGAACCAGTTTTATTTAATTGATGAAGGAATTTATGACTTCGATCATTGTTTCCGAGATATGATTAATGGAACTTGGGGTCAGGCAATTACAGGGTTAGCGCAAGGTTCAACGGCTATAATTACAGACACCATTACTTTGCCTACTTCATTTAGTACTTTTGACACTGAACCAGGAGCCATTAAAGTTTTCGCTTTTATTTCTCAGTCATCTCAAGGAGAGATTATTACTGCTGCTAAAGCAACTCCAACATTTACGAACTGGCCTTCAACAAATGAGGCGGGATTGATTTACGCAACCTCCATTAAAAATGAAAATTGTGTTGGAAAAACAGGTTCTTATGTTCCAAAAGTATTAATCGCTGCTTATGGTTCTGATGGATTAAATTCAATCGATCTTGCTTATGGTGTAAATGGTGGTACTGCAAATCAGTCATTAACTAGTTTAGGTTTAGGGCACAATGAAAAGAAAGCTGTTAGTTTAACCTCAACACCGTTTACTTATGAAACTACAAACAACTTTAATTTAGCCATTTCAAATCCTAATGGTTCTGCTGATCCAACCTCCTCCGATAATACTTTTTCTGGAAGCTTTAATGGGGGAAATACTGGAACAGCTGAAAAAATAAGAATTCAGGTTAAAGGAGATGCTTATATGGCAGATGAAGCTTCCTTTAAAGTTAAGGATGGTTCTGGAGCTGTTGTTTTAGATGTGCCTCTTGGAACAATGGTTAATAACACTACATCAGTTTGGGATTTATCTCTTCCCGATGGTGTAGATTGTTACAGTTTTGAGCTTTATGATGACTACGGTGATGGTTGGGGATATAATACGACATCCTTTTTCAAAGTTTCAAATTACACAGGAAGCGTGGTAGGTGCAATAATCAAGAATATCAACACGAAAACTAATCTTGAGTTTGCATACGTGGGCGCAACTGAATTAACGAGCAATGGAACTGCTGTTGGAATTATGGAAACAGAAATTGCAAAACTCAACGTTTATCCAAATCCAGCATCGGATGTATTGAATGTTTCTTTTTACGCCAATCAGTCTGATTATGCTATTTCACTTAACGATCTTCAAGGCCGTACGATTTCAACACAGAAAATTAGTGATTCATCTGGCGAACAACTTTTTTCTTTTTTAACAGATAATATTGCTAAAGGAAGTTATATCGTAGTGGTTTCCTCCGACAAAGGGCAAATTACTAAAAACGTTGTGATTAAATAATATACAGAAAATTTAAATGAAAGGCTTCTATATTATTGCGACCGTTTTCATTGAATGTATTTCTTACAAAACTCCCACAATACAATCCCGGCGCAAACACTTACATTCAAGCTGTGCTTTGTGCCAAATTGCGGGATTTCGATAACATAGTCTGATAAATCAACAACTTCTTGTTTTACACCATTGACTTCATTTCCAAAAACCAAAGCAAATCGTTTTTCAGAAAGTTCATTGGTGTTTTGCAAAAAAACCGTTTCTTCTGTTTGCTCAATTGTACATAAGGTGTGTCCTGAATTTTTTAATTCATCACAAAGCCCGATAATATTTTCCTGATATTCCCATTCGATAGTTTCGGTGGAGCCCAATGCAGTTTTGTGAATATCTTTATTTGGCGGGCAAGCGGTGATTCCACACAAATAAATCTTTGAAATATTAAAGGCATCCGCTGTCCGAAAGAATGAGCCGATATTGTTCAATGAACGAATATCATCCAAAATAATTACGATTGGATTTTTTTTCTGTGCTTTAAATTCCTCCTCCGTCAAACGATTTAGTTCCCAAAGTTTTCGTTTTTTGTTCATTTAATGCGAAGATAAAACGAATCTGCTTGTGATAAAATTTTTAACTTTATTGATTCAATTTTTTAAATTAAAAACGAATCGTGAGCTCCCAAAAAGCAGTCGTAGAAACCCCACTAATGAAGCAGTATAACCAGATTAAGGCTAGACATCCTGAAGCTTTGCTTTTGTTTCGTGTGGGAGATTTTTACGAGACATTTGGAGAAGACGCAGTCAAAACATCCAAGATACTTGGGATCATTTTAACAAAACGTAAAAATGGTTCCGCATCCGAAATCGAATTAGCAGGCTTTCCACATCATTCATTGGATACATATTTACCAAAACTCGTCCGAGCCGGACAGCGAGTGGCAATCTGTGATCAACTCGAGGACCCAAAAATGACCAAAACGATTGTGAAACGAGGAGTTACAGAACTTGTCTCCCCGGGAGTTTCGTTCAATGATCAAGTTTTGGAGCAAGGGAAAAACAATTTTTTGTGCGCGATTCATTTTGGAAAGGATAACCTAGGAATCGCATTTTTGGATGTTTCAACAGGTGAGTTTTTAGTCGCAGAAGGAAACAAAGATTATATCGACAAACTTTTAAGCGGTTTTGAGCCAAGCGAAATAGTTTTTCAAAAAAACAGAACGAAAGATTTTCAATCCCAATTTGGAGAAAATCACTACACATTCCGATTGGAAGATTGGGCTTTTACAGAGGAGTTTGCGGAAGAAAGTTTGAACAAACATTTTGGCACGAAGAACTTAAAAGGATTTGGAATTGAAAAAATGTCATTGGCTATAATTGCCGCTGGAGCAGTTTTTTATTATTTAAGTGAAAATCAACACCAACGTTTGGGACACATAACTTCGATTGCTCGTATCGAGGAAGAAAAATACGTTTGGTTGGATCGTTTTACCATTCGAAACTTGGAATTGGTGTTCTCGGCGAATGAAAACGCGAAAACCCTCTCTGATATTTTAGACAGAACGCAAACACCGATGGGAGGTCGGCTTCTCAAACGTTGGATGGTTTTGCCATTAAAAGATGAGAAGCCTATTGCCGAACGCTTGGATGTCGTTGAATATTTGACAAAAAACGAAGAAATCTCCTTTGAACTAAGTCAGCGTTTGCGAGAAATCGGAGATTTAGAGCGTTTAATTTCCAAAGTCGCTGTTGGAAAAGTAAACCCAAAAGAAGTCATGCACTTGCGCAGAACGCTACTACAAATTCAACCCATTAAACTGTTATTGAAAGATGATTCGTTGGTTTCACTTAAAAAAATGATGGATCAGTTGAATGCATGTGAGACATTGATTCAACTTATTGAAAATACACTTACCGAAGAACCTGCAGGGCAAATTGGCAAAGGAACTATTATCCGTTCGGGTTTTAATTCGGAACTAGATGAACTTAGGGAAATCGCTTATCATGGTAAAGATTATTTGGAAAAGCTACAAGAACGCGAATCACAACGAACCGGAATTCCAAGTTTAAAAATATCGTTCAACAACGTTTTTGGTTATTACATAGAAGTTCGAAATACGCACAAGGACAAAGTTCCGGAAGATTGGATCCGAAAGCAAACATTGGTGAATGCGGAGCGTTACATCACAGAGGAATTGAAAGAATATGAAACAAAGATTTTAGGTGCAGAGGAAAAGATTTTTGCAATTGAAACCAAACTTTTTCAGGATTTGGTATATAATATGGCTGATTACATTCATCCAATTCAACACAATGCTAACGTCATCGCTCGCCTGGATTGTCTTTTCTCATTTGCAAAAGTTGCTTTGGAAAACGTCTATAATCGACCGGAAATCAATGAAGGGTTTGTATTGGATATAAAAAACGGTCGGCACCCAGTAATTGAAAAACGACTTCCAATCGGGGAGGAATACATTCCAAATGATGTTTTTCTTGACAGTACAGATCAACAAATCATCATGATAACGGGCCCAAACATGAGTGGAAAAAGTGCTATTCTGAGACAAACGGCTTTAATTGTCCTGATGGCGCAAATGGGTTGTTTTGTCCCCGCGGATTCTGCTCAAATTGGTCTTATTGACAAAGTGTTTACGCGCGTTGGAGCATCTGATAATATTTCTTCGGGCGAATCGACTTTCATGGTTGAAATGAACGAAACTGCGAGTATTCTCAATAATATATCTCCACGAAGTTTGATTCTATTGGACGAAATCGGAAGGGGAACGAGCACCTATGACGGAATTTCAATTGCTTGGGCAATCGCAGAATTTATTCATGAAAACCCAAAGGCGAAATGCAAAACCTTATTTGCCACGCATTATCATGAATTAAATGAAATGTCTAAGCGCTTTGAGCGAATTAAGAATTTTAACGTTTCTGTTAAAGAAACCGCAAATAATGTTTTATTCTTGCGAAAATTAACATCTGGCGGAAGTGAACACTCCTTTGGAATCCACGTCGCAAAAATGGCCGGAATGCCACCTTTAGTAATTCAGCGTGCAGAACAAGTTTTAAAGGATTTGGAAAACTCGCATTCTGAAGTAGGAGGTAATAAACAAAAGGTAGCAAAGCACCAAGTTTCTAATGGAACCCAAAATATGCAGCTTAGTTTTTTCCAATTAAACGATCCGGTTTTGGAACAAATCCATGATGAATTGGTAACGATCGACATCAATACATTAACACCGGTTGAAGCATTGATGAAATTACATGAAATTAAAAAATTAACAGGAGGATGATTGTTTCTTTGAAAAAAATGCGCTGGAAGTTGTTCGTTTTAGGATTAATTCGAATTCCAATAATTGGATTTGTGCGTCCAAAATTAATAGTAGTGAATAGTGAACAAATCATTGTTTCTATTTCATTGCGAAGGCGAACAAAGAACCACCTAAATTCCATGTATTTTGGGGCCTTAGCTGTTGGTGCAGACGTGGCAGCCGGAATGCTTGCTTTTTACCATACTGAAGTTCAAAAAAAGAACATTTCATTGGCATTTAAAGGTATGAATGCGCAGTTTTTAAAAAGAGCAGAAAGTTCAATTCGATTCATATGTTCCGAGGGAAAAATAATTGAAGATATGCTCCAAAAAAGCATTGATACAGGCCAAAGACAGAATGAATCGGTAACGGTTTATGCCGTAAACGAAAAAAATGAAAATGTGGCGATTTTTGAAATGATTGTTTCTTTGAAAGTTCTAGGATGAGGTTTATAATTATCGTTTTTGTTTTTTTTATTTCATCATGTAAAATCGAAACAGCCGGACCGGACTATCAAGCTGATCTTATAATTGCCTCAAATTTCTTGAAGGAACAGGACACCTTATACTACAGAGGATTTGAAAAAAAGACCGGAATTAACATTAAAATACGTTCACTCTCAGCGGATAGTATCCAACAAATATTGAAATCTAAAGGTTACAATTCTAAAATAGACCTTGTTTTTTTAAAATCCATAACGGATATAAAAGACTTCCAGGTGGGATTTTTTCATGAATTTCAATATAATTATGCGAAAAACAAGCTAACCTTCTTCAAACCTATAATGAATAATAAATGGCTCGTCGCAGGAATAGATCCGTACGTGTTTTCATACATCAAAGATTCAACGGAGAGGCCTACAAATTATAATCAACTCACCGCCGGTTACTTATGGGCTACACCAAACGAAGAAAATCTAGACGTTTTTTTAGCACATGTAAAATACAATTTGAGAAAAAATAAAAAGTTTGGATTTAAACAATGGTATCAAAAGTTTAAACGAAATCAAGTATTATATGATAATGGAACAGACAGTGTTGCTTCAATACAATTTCTATTATCCAAAGAAAGTGATATAATTTCTGATTCGCGTCTTTCAAAACAGCAGAAACGAATTCTTTCCTACCCAAATGGAGGCTCAACTTGCCCGTATGCTGATCGCTATTGCATTGCTTTGGTAAATCAGTCTGTGAATTTTTACAATGGGAAAAGGCTTTTGAAATACATTCAGTTATGTGGTCGAATACCAGCCTCTTATAAAATCAAGCCGTATCCAAAGAAACAAGA
This sequence comes from Crocinitomicaceae bacterium, assembly GCA_044339705.1. Classification (GTDB taxonomy): domain Bacteria; phylum Bacteroidota; class Bacteroidia; order Flavobacteriales_D; family Crocinitomicaceae; genus UBA952. The sequence goes on along the minus strand of JBIIVA010000068.1, from coordinate 1,914 downwards.
AGAACGCAAATGCCTGTTATCAGAACGAGCTATTCTATCCATGTTAAAAAACAATAAGGAATAAACAATGGATCACGCCTTAGAAGAACGTTTTCAAAAACTAAAGTCTCATTTAGAAATTACCTTTGGAGAAGGAATGGATATCCAAGCGATGCTTTTTTTAATTGGTGTAAATGAATTAGGTATTGGTCACCAAAACTTTTCCAAACAAGAAAAAACAGATTTATTGCATATCGCCATTTGCACTTTGCTTGAACCTTTTGGTCATTATGAATTCGATTACCGAGACGATGAAAATTGGCCTCATTTTAAACTCATAAAAGAACTTCCGCCTTTAAGCCATTCTGAACAACAACATTTAATCAAAGAGGCGATGCTAGATTATTTTATTGAAAATGGCTACTATTCAGAGGAAATCATCACTTGATGACTAATACTTTCCCCACTTTTTTATCTTTCCCTTCATTCGTTGCAGTCCAAATGAAGTAAACTCCAGATGCTACCTTTTCTCCATTAAGTGTATTACAATCCCATGTTGCGGTGCCACCATTTGAAGTTGTTTTGTAAATAAGATTTCCAGCTACATCTGTTATTTTAACATCTGAGTCGTAGCGAATACCTTGAATCGTTACAGGACCGAAATAATTAGGTCGAACTGGATTTGGAAAAACGATGGTGCTTGAATACTCAGGATCTTCATAACTGGCATTTGTCCGATAGGATACAAGTCCTTTATCAGTAATAATGAACAATTCACCCGTGTCATGATTCAATTTAATGTCATAAATTACATTGGAGATTAAAGGTGAATTTTCGGCCGTTAAGTTTTCCAATATCTCATTACCGTCGGCTGAGAGTAATATCAAACCTGCATTTGCAGTTGCCATCCACTTTCGATTTCCCCCATCTACTTCGATATCAGTTATGTGTGTAGACCCTAATAAATATTCAACATTACCCTCAAAATTGATTTTGATTCGTTGAGCATTGTATTCGCCTGAATTGGCATTGAAAACATTTGATGCATTATACAAAATTGCAAAACCAGCATCGGTTCCAATCCATATTTCTCCATTAAAATCAGCCGCTATGGCAGTTACATTGGAAGAAGGCAGGTCCCCGGTGAATGCACCGGTAGTAATTTGCTTAAATTGGTCATCCGATTCATCTTCAATTGTTCCATTGTGGTTGTAACCGAATAGACCTTCGTCTAAAACACTAAACCAAATTAAATCATTAAAATCAATGATCATTTTTTGTGTGAACTTATTTCGTGCTTCAAAACCACAATCAAAATTCTTCCAATTCTTGTTTTTATCCCGGACATTCAACGGTTTTTCACTATATCCATTCAGAGACCAGAGATTCCCACCCTCGTCGTAACTCACATCCGAAACCAAAGTCCAGCCGTTTCCTAAATTCGCTGGTTGAATGGTAGAATTATCTGAATTATAACAAAACACTTGTGTTTCGTTTAATATTGAAATAGGTTCTTCAGAATACGTTGAAACAGCAATTTCATTTGAATTCTTCGGGTTTACACTTACATCCAGAAAATCCCAAATGTTTTTATTCTCCCATTCCGACGTGTTATTAATGTTTTTAATACTCCAACTTTCTTCCTCAAAAAAATGAATGCCATTTTTTGAAAAGGTGGCTTGTTTCCCAGAGAGACTTCCTGAGGCTACCGCCAATTTACCTTTTTGCCAATCCATGGAGTAAAAATGTTTGTTTTTCGGCCCACTCAATGAATAAAGACGATACTCAATCTCCGTTGGAAAAAGAACAAGTCCACTATTATCATCGGCTGCCCATAAACCATTTTCATTTTTAAGACACCTATTGAGATTGAAGGCTCTATCAAAATTAATCGAGGAATAAAATGAAACAACTTGATAAGCGTCATTATAGATT
>JBIIVA010000056.1:0-13497 GCA_044339705.1 Crocinitomicaceae bacterium | reverse complement strand
TTGTTGGAAAACAACATGGACGGCGATCCGCTTTATCCAATTATTCACTTAGAAGACGAGGATATCGAAGTGGCATTTACACACGGAAGAACTTACGGTGAAGATTATTACTCATTCGTTAATGGCCAGCATACTACGCAAGGTGGAACACATCAAAGTGCATTCAGAGAATCTGTAGCGAAAGTAATTCGTGATTTCTACAATAAGAATTATGAAGCTTCCGATATTCGTCAATCAATTGTTGCGGCGATTTCAGTTAAAGTTATTGAACCGGTTTTTGAATCGCAAACCAAAACGAAATTAGGTTCTCAAGAAATAGAGCCGGGAGGAAAGTCAATGAGAGCTTTCATTAACGATTTTCTCAAAGACAAACTTGATAACTATTTGCATCGTCATCCAGAGGTTGCAGAAACAATTGAAAAGAAAATCAAGCAATCGGAGCGCGAACGAAAAGAACTGGCCGGAATCCGTAAGATTGCTCGTGATCGTTCCAAAAAAGCGAATCTACATAACAAGAAATTGCGTGATTGCCGTGTTCATTTAACTGATTTGAAGGATGATAAACGTGAAGCGACTACTTTGTTTATCACGGAAGGGGATTCAGCGAGTGGTTCAATTACAAAGTCAAGAGATGTAAATACACAAGCCGTATTCTCTTTGCGTGGTAAACCATTGAATTGTTATGGTTTGACCAAAAAAGTCGTTTACGAAAACGAGGAATTTAACTTGATTCAAGCGGCGCTAGACATCGAAGAGGAAATGGATAACTTGCGTTACAACAAAATAGTGATAGCAACCGATGCCGATGTCGACGGAATGCACATTCGCATGTTGTTGTTGACATTTTTCCTTCAGTTTTTTCCGGATTTGGTGAAACGAAACCATGTTTATGTGTTGCAAACGCCTTTATTCCGTGTTCGAAACAAGAAGAAAACCATTTATTGTTATTCCGAAGAAGAACGCCGCAATGCGATTGCTGAGATTGGAAAAGCAGCTGAGATAACCCGATTCAAAGGGCTAGGGGAGATCTCACCGGATGAGTTTATTCATTTTATTGGTGAAGATATTCGTTTGGAGCCCGTTCTTCTAACCAAAGATGCTTCCATTGATTCCATTTTATCCTACTTTATGGGTAAAAACACTCCAGAACGACAAGATTTTATCATAGATAATTTACGTGTAGAAAAAGATTTGGCCGAGGAAACGACTAGCGAAGTAAATGATGCCGGCGAATTAGATATTGCTTCATAAGATATGGCAGAAGACGAAACAGAAGAAATAAACGACCAAAACGGCGAAGAGCATAATCCATTTGAGAATAAACAAGTGGATGAAAATATCATTCCTGTTGGTGGTTTGTATGAAAATTGGTTTTTGGATTATGCCAGTTACGTAATTCTTGAACGCGCTGTTCCGTCGTTACAAGATGGATTGAAACCAGTTCAGCGTAGAATCCTACATTCCATGAAAGAAATGGAAGATGGTCGCTACAACAAAGTTGCCAACATCATTGGAAATACGATGAAATATCACCCGCACGGGGATGCTTCGATTGGTGATGCGCTTGTTCAGTTGGGGCAGAAAGACTTACTTATCGATTGCCAAGGAAACTGGGGAAATACGCTTACGGGTGATGGTGCTGCTGCTCCACGTTACATTGAGGCGAGACTCTCTAAGTTCGCTTTACATGTTGCTTTTAATGCCAAAACTACCAATTGGCTTTCAAGTTACGATGGTCGAAACAAAGAGCCTGAACAGCTGCCAATGAAATTCCCAATGCTTTTGGCGCAGGGAGCTGAAGGAATTGCAGTGGGATTGGCATGTAAATTTTTACCTCATAATTTCATTGAATTAATCGATCAATCGATTAACCATTTGCGAGGGAAAAAAGTCGAAATTCTTCCTGATTTTCCGAATGGCGGAATGGCCGATTTCACTGGTTACAACGACGGAATGCGTGGTGGACGTGTTCGTGTTCGTGCGAAAATCAAAAAAGTTGACAATAAAACGCTAATAATTCATGAAATTCCCTTTGGAACAACGACAAGTTCCTTGATTGAATCGGTAATTAAAGCGAATGATAAGGGGAAAATAAAAATTAAAAAGATCGAAGATAACACTTCGATGGAAGCGGAAATTATCGTGCATTTGTTCCCGGGTGTTTCTCCTGATAAAACAATTGATGCGCTTTATGCTTTCACGGATTGTGAGGTTTCAATTTCTCCTAATTCATCGATTATTGACGGAGAGAAACCACGTTTCCTTGGAGTTTCTGAAATTTTAAAAATCAACACCGATAATACGGTTCGCTTGTTGAAATTGGAATTGGAAATTCGTTTGGATGAACTTGAGCGTCAATGGCATTTTTCAACCTTGGAGAAGTTATTCATTAACAATGAGATGTATATCGATTTCAAACATTATGGAGATCGAGAAGCACTTTATGAATACTTGTATAAGCGTTTTGAGCCATTCAAAAAGCAATTGATTCGCGAAATTACAGACGACGATCTTCATAAGTTGACGCAAATTCCGATGATTCGTATTACGCGATTTGACTCAAGTAAGGCCGACGAAGCGTTGTTGAAAATAGAAGAGGAGATGAAAGTTGTCAAGGAACATTTGGCGAACTTAATCGAATTTGCGATTGAATATTTCAAAGACCTGAAAAAACGTTTTGGTGCCGGAAAAGAGCGTAAAACAGAAATCAAAGTTTTCGATACAATCAATGCAACCAAAGTTATCATTGCCAATAGAAAACTATATGTTGATTACGATGAAGGATTCATTGGCTATGGCTTAAAGAAAAATGAGCCAGTTAGCGATTGTTCTGAAATTGATGACATCATTTGTTTCTTCGCATCCGGTAAAATGATGGTTACCAAGGTATCTGACAAGAAATTCGTTGGTAAAGACTTGATTTTCGCCAGTGTTTGGAAAAAAGGCGATACGCGAACAATCTACCATTTATTCTACCAAGATGGAATCGGCGGTGCTACCATGATGAAGCGTTTTTACGTGAATTCCATTACCCGTGATACCGAATACGATTTAACGCGCGGTACCAAAGGGTCGAAAATGCTCTATTTTTCTGTTCATCCGAACGGGGAAAGAGAAGTTATAACAGTGCTTTTAAGACCACGTCCACACTTGAAACGTTTGCGATTTGACGTCGATTTAGGTGAATTGTTGATTAAAGGAAGAAATTCAGCAGGTAATCGCGTTACGAAAGAAATTATTCAAAAAATCGTTCAGAAGGAAGTTGGAGGTTCAACCTTGGCCGCTCGTAAAATTTGGTATGATAACATTGTTGGACGTTTGAATGACGAAGGACGAGGTAAATTCCTTGGATCTTTTAAAGGAGATGATCGCATATTGACCTTGTATAAAAATGGGGAATATCGTTTGAGTTCTTTTGATTTAGCGACCCATTTTGATGAAGACATGCTTCACATTGAAAAATGGATTCAGGATCGCCCAATTACCACGGTTTATTTTGATGCAGAGAAAGACATGCATTTTGTAAAACGTTTTTTATGTGAAGTCACTTCCGACAAACGTGTAAGTTTTATTAGCGAAGGAGCAGGTTCATATATGGATTTGGTTTCAACGGCTTATCGTCCTGAAGCTAAAATCGTTTATAACAAACTATTGAAAGAGACCAAGAATTTACCGGACAATGTGGTCAATTTAGCGGATATGATTGACGTGAAAGGAATGAAAGCGCAGGGCAATCAAATGACCAAATTGAAGGTGAAAGAAATAATTCTTACACACGCAATAGAGGAAGGAAAAGAACCATGGCCCCAAGTCGAAGTTGTCGTAACTGAAACTGAAGATATAGATGTAATTGAGTCAGAAGAAGAAGGTGATTCACCAACAATGGAGTGGGATTTGACTAAAAAAGAGGATGACGAAGATCCAGATCAAATGAAATTGTTTTAAATTCCTGCGTTAAAACCAGAAATCGAATTTTTTAGAATTCAAAAAACAAAAGTCTTTTTACAATTTGCTATTCAAACTCATCCAACCACCACCATTATGAACCTCTGGATAGCCTGCCGATTTTAAAATTGATTTAGCAGAAGCACTGCGTATTCCAGATGCGCAACAAGTAATCACAACCTTTTCTCTTGATATTTTATTGAGTGAACGTTTTAATTCAGGTAAAGGGATGTTCAATGAACCAGATATATTCCCACCTTTAAATTCTTGAGGGCTTCGAACATCAATAATTACCGCTCCATTTTGAAGCAAGAATTTGTAATCAACTGATTTGAATCCAAATAAATTTGAGAGAAAAGTCATAACTTAAGATTTAACAAAAAATATTTCGTGTATAAATTGAAAAATAAACCCACCTATAAAGGCTCCAATCATCATCGTTATAAATGGATTTGAAGTAACTGTGCATCCTGTTTCACAAGGAAACAAACTGTAATAAACAAATCCCCCAAGAGCACCGACAAGATAACCTAAAATAGCAATAATTGTTTGTTTATTTTTCATTAAACGAAATTAAAAAGTCTTTTTCAATTCAATTGTAGCCTAAGTTACAGAAATGATTTTGAATTGGCTCTCTGTAGTAGCTAATTTACAGTAAGATATTACATGAAAATAAGACTAAATAATAAATAGAAATACTCAGATTCATTTATCTATCCTTATTTTTGTATCAAATAAAAGCAGATGTTTGACAATAACACACTTTTTGGATTGAATTACAAGGAAATCAATCATTGGCTCATTAATGCTGGTACAAATTTAATTTTAGCAATCATCATTTTAGTCATTGGTTTTTGGCTTGCCAATCTTTTGTCAAGACTGGTAAAAAAAGCAATGCTAAAGAGTAAAGTTGATGCTGGTTTGGTGACTTTTTTAGGAAGTTTCATTTCACTTGCTTCAAAAATAATGGTTGTTATAACTTCCTTTACTCAGTTAGGAATTCAAATGACTTCTTTTATAACTGTTCTAGGTGCAGCAGGATTGGCCATTGGTATGGCTTTTTCCGGAACCTTGTCAAATTTCGCAGGTGGAATTATGATTCTGGTGTTGAAACCTTTTAAGGTAGGAGATACAATTAATGCTCAAGGACAGCAAGGAACAGTAAAGGAAATTCAAATTTTTAATACCTATTTGCATTCGCCCGACAACAAAGTAATCATTCTCCCGAATGGGCCAGTTGCCAATGGAAGCATTATAAACATTACGAGAGAAAAGAATAGGAGGCTTGATATTACTTTACCAATTCAATATGGTTGTGATGTAAAACTTGTATTTGAAACAATTGAACAAACTATCTTGAACGAATCTCGAATTCTTCAAACACCCAAACATAAAATTGCAATTCAAGAACTAATCAATTCGGGTGTGGTTTTTACAATTCGAGTTTGGGTGAATCACAATGATTTTACAGACCTTAATTTCGATTTAAATGAGGCCTTTTACAAAAAATTAACTGAAAACGGAGTAAGATTCATAGTAGAATGAATAAGTCACTTCTTGAACAATATATAGAAAGTAACCATTTTGGTAGATTCGTTGGAATGGATTTTGAAATTATTCAGCCGGGTGAAGTACTTTATAGATTAAAGGTGGCTAAAAATCATCTGGCTACACCATTTGCGGCTCATGGAGGTTGTTTGTCTGCTCTGATGGATGCCACAATGGGAGTTGGTGCGTTGTCGCTTGTTGAAAAGGAATTTTTGGTGGTGTCAACCGTTGAGATGAAAGTAAGTTTTTTAGAAGCTGTTTTAAATCAGGATGAACTTACGGCAAGATCCATCATTGTTCGAAAAGGGAAAAAAATAATTTTTGCAGAGGCTGAAATTAGGAATCAGTCAAACAATTTAGTTGCAAAGGGTTCAGGAACATTTTTCGTTGTCGATGGTTTAAAAGCTGGATATTTAAAATAAAGATTATGCTGTTTACCATCTTGATCCTCATCTTTACCGTTATCGTTGTGCCATATGTTGCGCTCAATTTCGGAACTGATCCAACTCTTCTTCAATGGGAAATTCTTCAAACAATGTCATATATTGTAGGTGGAGTTATTTCCTACTGTTTCATTGTTGGCGAATTATCAAAAAACAATTCTCAAGTTGATAAATTATGGAGTATAGTGCCAATTTGGTATGTTTGGCAAATGACCTTTTTGGCTGGGCAATTGAATGAGCGAATGTTGCTAATGTCCACACTAGTGACAATTTGGGGAATACGATTAACCTATAATTTCGCTCGACGTGGAGCATATGTTCTAAAGTTTTGGGAAGGGGAAGAGGACTACCGTTGGGAAGAATTAAGAAAACGACCGGGATTCAATAATCGTTTTATTTGGATGCTTTTCAATTTGTTTTTTATTAGTGGATATCAAAATATTTTGATTTTTTTATTTACAGTTCCTATTTTAAACTGTTTAAATATCGATGTCTCCCCATTGAATTTCGTTGATTTGGTTTTAGCACTTTTATTTGTCGTATTTGTTGCCATAGAATTTATTGCAGATCAGCAGCAATATGATTTTCAAACGGAAAAATACAGAAGAATTAATAACGGAGAAAACCTTGGTGAATATTCCCATGGATTTGTCAATAAAGGATTGTGGTCTATTGTCAGACATCCAAATTATGCAATGGAACAAAGTATTTGGGTTGTCTTTTATTTGTTCAGTGTGAACGCAACTGGAGAATGGATTAACTGGTCGATTCCCGGTTGCCTACTATTAATTGTATTATTCAAAGGAAGTTCTGATTTTTCAGAAGAAATTTCAGCAAGGAAGTATCCTTCATACAAAGATTATCAAGCAAAAGTACCGCGGTTTATTCCGTTCGCGAATCGTATCAAATTATTTTGATAGTTTGCCTTAACTAAAAATTCGTAACACAGCTGCTACTAGTGCCGTGAATCCGAAAACACTCATTACCAATTGCATAACACTTTTGTATCCTTTCGATCTCCAGTATAAATAATTAATCCCACCGAGAGCAGAGCCCAAAAGTAAACTCAAAAAAAGAGGATTCATTAAATCAAATCAAACTGATGAAAATGATGTGTAAAATGCTTTGAATGAAGACGTTTCCATTGATCGAAATTCAAAATACCATAGAATGGATGCATGGCTGAGGAAGTGGGTTCATTCTCATACAATTCTTCAAAATCAACCCAAGCTAGTGTAAATTCATCAATTGCTTCTTCAAGATCGGCATTTCGAAGTGGTGTATCAGGTTTCGCAAATGGAACTTGAATATTCTGCGCCATGGGTTTTTCAGATTCTAAGAAAAGAACCATTTTTGAAACTCGATCTTCAGGGATTTCAAGGTTAAAATCGCCATGCCCCATTGACATATATATTCCATCGGACAAGTGCTCAACCATACGTTGAGCTGACATGTTTCCCCAAGAAGGCTTGGAATCAGGCGATAATTTTTCGAGGTAAGTTAGAAACTCACTTAAATCTGGTTCAATAAAATTCATATTATTTTTTGCCGATTAGAATATGAAGGCTTTTAGGAACAACCTGTACCTTCAATTCACTTTTAACTGAAACAGGCTCACCATCATAATGCGCAATTTTTTGAGACAAGTTTATGGTAGCTTTCTCAAACGAAATAACTTCTGCGAATTGGGAATTGTGAGACTTTCGCATGAAAAAACGATAGATAATTCCAGGTGTTCTCCAAAATGAAAATGGTTTCAAAATAAACAACTCTATTTTACCATCCGTTGCATCAGATTTCGGAGATACCACAAATCCATTACCAAATTCAGAGGTATTTGCAATCGTACACAGAACAACAGGCATTTTTTTGATTTGCCCATTCATGTCAACGGAAATATTGATAGGATTGTATTTGAAAAATTCTTTGAAAACATGTTTAACATAGGTCCAAAAACCACGCTTCTTATCTTCATCAAACTTTTTGGCTATCACAGCGTCGAGTCCATAACCACCCACTCCTAAAAAAGGTTGGTCATTTACTAAAACAGTATCCATTTGAATGTCATGCATACTATTAATACATTCAATTGCTTTTGATATGCTAAGTGGAATATGCATATGACGAGCAAGCCCATTTCCTGAACCTATTGGAATAATAGCGAGTTTCGTATTCGAACCAATCAACCCTGTGCCTACTTCATGTACCGATCCATCTCCGCCAACAGCACAAACGACATCGATGGAGTTTGAAGCTGCTTCTCTTGCCAATTCAAATCCATGACCCTTAAACTCAGTATATTGAATTAAATAGTCAAATTGGTTCAAATCCAAATAATTATGGATCAATGCAGGAATATCGTCTTTACGACGAACTCCAGAAATTGGATTGATAATGAACCAAATTTGTTTTTTCATTGTAGTTTCTAAGTTTTTCAACTTCATGTCAAAATTCGCAATTTTATTTCGAAAAACCTAATTTTACTCACAGTATTTTGTGAATATGAGTTAAAAAACAGGACTAATTAATATTTAAAAATATCTTTAGAGGCATTATAAATTTGATAACTAAAATGGAAGAAAAAGAAACAAGTGCATTTGAAGAAAATCGTAAACAATTAATCGATTTGTTGCTTCATAAATCAGCATTAAAACAGGACATAGCCGATGACAGTGAAAAAATCTTTGACATGTTGAAGGCTGCAATTAAAAAAGAAATTGATGAACTTCAAAAATCGATTACAGATCCTCGAATTCGATTAAGTTTTCATGAGAAAGGTAAATTTGAAATACATGCATATGTTGGGAGCGATGTGCTTGTTTTCAATCTGCATAATAATGTGTTTAAGTTACCTGAGTATAATCCGCTTTGGGGTACGGCTTATTTTAATTCAGATGAAAACAACGGTTATTTTGGAATCATTCATACATTCAATTTCCTAGCTGAATCCTTTGAGCAAAATCGGATTGATGACAGAGGTTATTTGATAAGTCGAATTTTCTTGAACAAGGACAGACACTTCATGATCGAAGGGAAAGGTCAATTAGGTACTTTTTTTCGCGATCCACAAAACATGCAGTTAACTGAAGAAGTCATAAAAATTATTGTTCAAATGTCATTTGCGCATGCCTTGGAATTTGATCTTTATATCCCACCATTTGAATTTTTAGATGAAATCTCAGTTGCTCAAATTCAATCAATCGGCGAAAGTTTGAAATTGCAAACAGGAAAACGATTAGGTTTTAAAATGCGTGCAGAAGATACTGATATTATTTGATCATGGTGTTATTTTATTGTGAGAAATTTTTGAAACAAGTTTGTTTTGTATAAATTTGTTAATATGAAACATGTATTCAATTTTTCCAACAAACTAATTTGTTTTCTATTAACTATTTCTATCTCAATTTGTTTTGCTCAAACAGTTCAAACGTTCAGTTATACTGGAACAGTCCAAACATTCACAGTGCCAAGTTGTGTTACAAGTATAACTGTAAAAGCATGGGGTGCAGGTGGACACAAAGGAGGTAATGATACATACAATGGTGCAAGTGGTGGAGCTGGTGCGTTTGTTCAATCTACAATTAATGTAACTCCTGGGCAAACTTTGAATATTATCGTGGGCGGGGCTGGTTTAACTGGAGGTAATTGCGCAGGTTCTGCTCCTGGAGGCCAAGGGGGATGGGGAAATAATCAAATTTCAGGTGGTCGAGGAGGCAATGCCGGTTCCAATGGATGTTCAGGTGGTGGTGGTGGTGGTGGTGCAGGAACAGGAATTTATTTGGGTACAAACGCTCTTGTTGTTGCTGGTGGTGGTGGCGGTGGCAGTGGCGGTGGTTTAAACAGTGCAGGTGCAGTAGGGGGTGGAGGTGGTCAAAATGGATTTACGGTTTCAGGATGTAATCAAGGGATTACTAATGGCTCAGGGAATGGAAATGGAACACAAGGAGGTGACAGAGGAAACAATGTGGATGGCGCAGGCGGCGGCGGCGGCGGTGGAGGACGTAATGGAGGTTCAGGAGGTAGTGCGCCAACAGGATGTGATTGCGGTGGTTGCGGTGGTGGCGGTGGTGGAAATTTTGCGAGTGGAACAGGAAATGTTATTACAAGCGGCAATGGAATAAATGCCGTGAACACTGGAGATATTCATTACGTGGCAGGGGTCGGGAGAGGTGGGACATCAAATCAATCTCCAGGAAATGGATTTTTAGTTTTAATATATGATCAGCCTGCTATAACCGCAGCATTTCAGGCTTCAACAGTTTGTTTTGGTCAATCGAATACAACTTTTGTAAACAACTCTTCTGTTTCAAGTGGATCAATTACAGGATATTCTTGGAATTTCGGGGATGGCTCTCCTGCAAATACATTTCAAAATCCAACCTACTCTTATGCTGCGCCGGGCAATTACAATGTTACTCTTACTGTAACGTCAAACTCGGGATGCACCAATTCGGTTACTCAAAACGTGGTTGTGAATCCGAGTCCGATTTCTTCATTTTCACTCGATCAACCATGTAAGGCTGTTGGTTCTCCTATCTATCTGCAAAACACATCCACTTTTGCTAATTCATCTTTAGATCAAATAAGTTGGACAGCCAACGACGGAACAACTTTTAATTCAATTGATTTTTCGCACATTTTTGACCCACAGGGCACATATGACGTAACGTTAACAATAACATCTGCTCAAGGATGTTCTAGTTCAGTTACGCAGTCAGTGAATTATTTTAATTTTCCAACGGCAGTGGCTAATCTTCCTGATCTGTGTCAAGGAGATGATTTTAATTTGGTAGCTCAGAGTACAGGTTTTACTGGACAAACATTAATAAATGCTTGGTCAGTAAATGGAAGTCCTTCGATAATTGGAGATAATCTTTCCTATACCTACTCCGCAAGTGGTACGTTTGATGTTCAATTAATTGCGACTACATCCTTAGGTTGTTCGGATACGTTAGTTGAAACTGTTGTTATTTTCCCTTCTCCCACTGCTCAATTTACAGGTGCAAATTCCTGCGCAAATTCTCCCGTCGAGTTTACAAATCAAAGCACAGTTAATGGAAATGCAAGCGCCTATGATTGGACGATTAATGCTGTATCTCAAGGTTCTACTTCAAATTTTACTTACACGTTCACAAGCGCTGGAAATTACTTGGTTAACTTAACAATTTCAGAAAACAACGGCTCCGTCAGTTGTTTTAGCGATTTCAATCAGAATATTGTAATATATGGAAATCCTGTAATTAATGTTTCAGGTGATTTAGCAATTTGCGAAGGTGAAGTATTAAGTTTAACGAACAACACAACTATCAGTCCGAATGAAAGTATCATCTATCAATGGTCTGTTAATGGTCAATCAATTTCAAATTCAACAAATTTTCAACAAATTGTACCTGTAGCAGGAAGTTACTTAATTCTGCTGACCGCCACGAGTGCCTCAGGTTGTGTCACATCAGATGATTTTACTGCGATTGTTTCACCAATTCCTCCAAATCCGAATTTAATTCATGACAATGTTAAATGTCCCGGAGATTTTACAACATTGAATGCCCAACTGGAACCAAATGCAACGGTTTTTTGGTCAGGTCCTCAAGGTTTTGTTTCATCTCAGGAGTCCAACAATTTTTCTGTTGAAGTGCCAATGATGGGTATTTATACTGCCTATCAAGTTTCTGATCAAGGCTGTGTTTCTGGAATCTCTCAATTGGATTTGATTATCGAAAATATTTATTCTTTCGATGATTTCCTTTTTCCAAATGTTTTTTCACCGAATAACGATCAAGTTAATGAAAGTTTGGATGTCGATAATTTCTTCAAAACTTGTGACACGTATTCTTTAAGTTTCTTTAATCGTTGGGGTAACTTGGTTTATAAGCATGGGCCAGGAGAAACTCCTTTTAGTGGTATTGGAACAGATGGCTCTGAACTACCTGATGGAATATACTTTTACAAATTGGAATATTCCTCAGGGGGTGATCAAAAGGATGGGGTAAAATCCGGTTTTTTTCACATAGTTCGTTGAATTTAAAGAGATAGAAATCTAGATTAATTGATATTTCTCCTGTCTTGCTTATCGAATTGTATGAATTAAAAATAATGTAGACCAATAGCGTCCTAAATAAATTTTAAGACAATCAAATTTATTGATTTTAGTTGAATTTCGAACAAAATTTTCACTTTTTCAAAATAGAACCCCCTGTACATATTTTGGTGGTGCTTTTCCTTTGTTTTCGAACGGATAATCTAGCCATTCTTTTAGCTCAATTTTTGTAAAAAGATTGAGTCTTATAAAGGCAACTAAGTTTGAAAGATACCAGGCGTATTTAGACTGTGCTTTTAATGCTTTTAGTATGAGTATTGTGATTAAAGCAGTCCATATTTGTATCATTACGGCGTTTTCACTTGTTCCAATAAATGATTTGATATGTAGTAGCTGTTTCACATCACGAAAGAAAATCTCAACTTGCCATCTGCTTTTATAGAGTTCGCCAATGGTGTTTGGTGACCAGTTGAATTGATTTGTAATAAGTTCTATTACTTGCTCATTTTCTTCATCCCAAATAGAAATTCGTCTTAATTTTTTAGGGTATTTTGCTTTTGAAACATCACTTTTGAGCTCAATAATTTCATCTTTTAGGATGTGTTGATGCTTGTTATCGGGAAGCTCATTTTCCTTTACAGAAACAAATTGTAGGTTCTCTTTATGGCGAATGACAAAAAACACTCCTTTGCTGTCCCAAATGTTTAGAAGTGAAAAATCATTATAGAAGCGATCTGCAACAATCACACTTCCTTTTAATAATGGGATTTCATAAGCTCCTTTATTGTCGGCTGTTTTGCCATTGGTTATATTTACATAAGCAGGTAGATTCCCGTCAAAATCAAGGAGTGTGTGCATTTTTACCGCTCCCTTCGCTGTCTTGTATTTTGCCCAATCAAACAAACTTAGGCACAAGCTGATTGTCGTAGCATCCAAAAGGAATATTTTAGATTTAATTCGGAACTTGGTTTGCTTAAACGTTGGGTGCTGTCCTAAACGTTGGAGTAGTTGATAATAGTAATCTCTAAAAACCTCCCAATTACGATTTTTGTTCTGATAACTGATGGTTGATTTTGAAGGAGCTTTATCAATACCCAAGTGATTTAGGTTCCCGGTAGCTGAACGAAGTCCATTACTAATGTCTCTAACAGATTGACTTTTTGCAAACTGACAAAAAAGCATTGAGACTAAATGCGTCCAGCTTGTATATCCTTTGTTATGCTTGTCGGTTTGCTTTTGATTGACCAATTTCTTGAATTTTGATCGGTCTAATTTTGAAATAATCTGAGAAAACAACGTTATATTTGCCATAAGAGGGGGTTTTTTGTTGTGCAACTCAAAGATAACTTGAGATACGGATTATTCCCTCTTATTTTTTAAACGTTTAGGACGCTATTGAATGTAGACCAATTCTCCTGAAATTCACATTTAAAAAAATCTTTTCAAACTATTGTAGTTAAAGAATTTCATACTATATTTGCAATCCCAAATTTTAGGGAAATTATATTTGGCCCATTCGTCTAG
>JBIIVA010000055.1:0-13609 GCA_044339705.1 Crocinitomicaceae bacterium | reverse complement strand
GCGTTTCAAAAATCGAGATGCACGTTTTTTCCAGAAAACAACTCGAAAACCTTGCGCTTGTAATCTCAATTACTGCTTTATATTTCTATAAATCAATAGGTTCGAGTTTTTCAGCAAGCCCTAATTAATAAAAAGCGCTTTGATAAATAAAATTCAAGTTAAAGTTACAGATGCTAGTGATTTTATTCAAATTAACTATGGATTTTTAACAATCAATTAATCTTTGGATTTTACTTCACGATCGTTTACTAGAACAAAACGAGCACTTAAGAATATAGTATTTGAATCAAAAGTGTTTGAATCAAAGGCATAAAATGGGTATAACAAATGATAACCTGTTTGAATGTGTAATTGCCAAATTTTATAACCAAGGGTTGGGGTTATTCCAAAACGATAATCTTGAAAATTTGAACGCATACAAATTGTTCCACCAAATGTCATTCCTATATTATTATCACGAAACCAATAACCTAAATCATACCCTAAAATTGGATTGAATCGTGTAAAATCATATGTATAGTTTACACCAAAATGTAACGCATGGGTATTTGGGCTGACTAATTTCCCTTGTTTCCATTGCCGTTCTGCACCAATTTCTCCCACATAATATCTTCCACTTTGGATGCCTAGGTAGGGGCCGGTTTTGACAATTGTTTTCGGTTTTTTGTTCTTTGAATTAAAAATACCTTGTGTAAATGCGGGCTGCAGGTAAATAAACATTACAACGTAGAAATAAACTCTATTTACCATAATTTTTATGAATTTCTAAAATGGTTTTTGCGTCATTAGATTCAATCCCCAAACTATCTGCGATTTCTTTCGCTTCAATAACTTGTTCAACGCTCAATTTCGTTTCTTTCGATTTCTCTTGTGAATCTTTATAATCAAAAAGTCGTGTATTGGTTACACCTGGAATTGAATGGGTTACCAAACCCGTAACTGCCGGGTAAAGCAATGCCTGCTCCTTGTTCTTTTTAGTGATAAACTTCTCATCGGTATCAAGGGACTGAAGAAAAACAAATATACATCCCACAAGATACCCCCACTTTAACATTCCAATCAGCGCTCCTGTTCCTTTATTCAAAAAAGACAATTGGGCTATTTTCAAGATTTGCTCCAACGCTTTTCCTCCAAAATAAACCATGGCGCCAACAGCCAAAAATAAAAGCAAAAACGATATTGCGGGAAGATATCCCGGTTTCTCATGTGTTTTGCCAACAATCACTTCTGTGATTTTATCGGAGAAATGGAATGCGGTATACAATCCCACCAACAAAGCTAAAATTGTAAACAGCTCCATTACAAAGCCTTTTTTAAAGCCTTTCCAGGCTCCATAAATTAGTGGAATTAGGATAATTAAATCAATGATTTCCATTTGTGAAAAGTAATTCTTCACTGGAATTTATATAATGGAATACAAAAATCTTCTGCACAATTCCTTGTGAGTTTTTATGATTGTTCTTATTCTTGCAATCTATGATTAGTCCATACAACGATGAATACTTCATGCGGCAAGCCTTAGTGGAAGCCAAACATGCATTATCCTTAGATGAAGTTCCTGTTGGAGCAGTTGTAGTTTGTAAAAACCAAATCATTGCCCGTGGGCACAACCTTACGGAAACCTTGACAGATGTCACTGCGCATGCTGAAATTCAAGCTATTACGGCTGCAGCACAATATCTTGGCGCTAAATATTTGAAGGGCTGCACCTTATATGTTACATTAGAGCCCTGTTGCATGTGTGCTGGAGCGCTTTACTGGTCCCAAATCGACAAAGTGGTTTTTGGTGCACGAGATGAAAACAGAGGTGCGGGTCAACATGAAAAATCCTTGTATCACCCAAGTACGCTTGTTACGAATGGTATTTTACAAGAAGAGTGCCGTCAATTAATGAAAGAGTTTTTTGTGGTTAGGAGAAAATAATTAATCAGAAGTTCATTTGAGCTTGAATTCTTAACAGATTCCCTCGCTGGTAATTATTTGGTTTTGAAAAATCTTCAAATCGTCTTGAAGACATTGTATACATTACAACTAACTCGAAGTGCTTCCCCATTTGCCATTCAGTCCCAAATTCCAACTCCTCGACACGATAACTTCTTGCATCCAATTCATGTTTTTTTCCTCCTTTGTAAGTTTGATACCTGACAAAAGGAATAAGTGTCTGCTCTCCAAAATTGATTTTGTAAGAGGCAGTGACGAAACCTCCACGTAAGGCTTGTGTCGAAATGGAGTCTGCAAATTTGTCGAATTCTGGACCGCGACCAACATTATATTCAGCCAAAACACCAAATGGTTTAGGGAATAATACAAATGTTCCTCCAATACGCTCGTCATCATAAAGTTTATCCTCAGCATATTTAACACCGCTTGAAGTACTTAAAAGTGTAAATTTTCCTTTATAAGCCTGAAGGCCAGTCTCAACGATTTGATTTTTTATTTGAAATGGATATGTTAATCGAGTAACAACGTGTCTATTTTTGTTTAACTCTGGTCGATTAGCTGTTTGACCATTATATGCGCCAAAAGCAAAAACCCCATAATCCCCTGATCCTTTTAAACCATCACTAACTAATGAAGAGAAGAGTTTTCTTGTTTTTTCAGGCGCCCAATAAAAGAAAACACCCAAATCACGTTCGTTTGAAACAGCGCTATTTAAAGCATCATTTCTATCGAGCGGCAATCGATTTTGCGAAGACTGCATATTCTCAAATCCAAATGGAACTTTACTCTGTCCAATCCGAAAACGAAATTCATTTTTCTTATCTAACCCAACATCAAAATACGCATCTCTGAGTTGAGCGAAGTGAAGCGTAGATGAAGAGGGGGCACTTGCAAAATCTGGTTGCACATAAAAGTATACGCGTGGATGAATTTGACCAAAGAAAATAATTCGCATCCGTCGAATAAAAAAACCTCCTTCACCTCCCCAGCTCTTATCACATTGCTCACACTCCAAATCTTCATTTGTCTGCAAAAGTCCATTATATCGAACCTGCATGTATCCGCGAATTGACATTTTGTCAAACCATTTTTTTTCAGTTGGTTTGTCGGTTGTTCCAATATTTTGGGCAAATAATAAATGACTGCCTAATAAAATTGCAAGAGTAAAACAGTTCTTTTTCATCTTTTTGATTTAGCTTAAGAAACTCGAAAAATCTTCCGTTCGAATTGTGTGCGAAATTAACCTCTTAATATTATGTTAATGTTGCAGTAATTAAAAGGTAACTTAAAGTTAATTTACGTAACATTTCCTTAACACTCAATGAAATTGTACCCTATTCAAACGATATACATTCTTTCAAATGAGAGTAAAATCAACAATCCGCAGTTCAATTCATACAATCTAATGTTATCATTACGTTAACAAACTGACTTTTACAATTGCATCAAAATCAAGAATTTTAAATTTGCTTTAAATTGTTATATTATGCCAGGAATTCTAAGTTATTTTTTACCGAAGGATAAAGTGTTTTATTCCTTATTTGAGGAAGCAAGTGATAATCTTCAAGCCATTGCAGCAAAATTGGTTCAGGTGGTTCACGAACCAGATTACAACAAGCGAGCAACGCTTATCAATGAAATGGAAGGCATCGAGCACAAAAACGATGAAATCACTCACAAAATCTTTATTGAGTTGGGAAAAAACTTCATTACACCATTTGATCGCGAGGACATTCACAGTCTGGCTTCTGCATTGGATGACATAGCAGATTATATTTACGCGGCAGCGAAGAAAATAAATTTCTATAAAATAGACCCTATTTCAGATCAGGGCATCCAAAAAACGGCTGAAGCAATTAATGATGCTGTGAAAGCTGTAAAAGCAGCTGTTACCGAATTGAGAAATTTGAAAAATACGCAGAAAATCATCGAATGTGTTATTAAAATCAATAGCATTGAAAACAGCGCCGATGACATTTTCGATATGAATATTGAGCGTCTTTTTGATTCAGATGTTGATGCTAAGGAACTTATCAAACGTCGTGAGATTTATCAAGTTATGGAAATCGCTACGGATAAATGTGAGGATGCCGGTAATGTGATCGAATCCATTGTAGTAAAATACGCTTAAGTAAATTTTAACTTAAATCATATATCATGTTTACGTTATTAATCGTCGTAATTGCTATTGCCCTAATTTTTGATTTGGTCAATGGATTTCACGATGCTGCGAATTCAATTGCAACAGTAGTTTCAACAAAAGTTTTAACTCCATTTCAAGCTGTAGTTTGGGCGGCCTTGTTCAATGTTATCGCCTTTTGGGTGTTTGACATGAGCGTTGGAAATACGGTTGCGAAAACCGTTGACAACAACGTTATCGATTTATGGGTGATTTTGGCGGGATTACTTGCTGCTACTTTTTGGAATCTATTAACTTGGTGGTTAGGAATTCCATCGTCCTCCTCTCATACACTAATAGGCGGTTTTGCAGGAGCGGCAGTAGCACATGCTGGTTTTGGGGTTATTGAAACCGGAGAAATCGTCAAAGTAGTGCTCTTCATCTTTTTAGCCCCTTTAATTGGTGGATTTATTGCCTTTTTAATTGCATTGGTTACCATCAATCGCAATTTTTGGAGAAAAATGATAGTTATTGCCATTCTGTCTGGTGCTACAGTTTATGTGATGCAATACATGATTGATTACATGGATATGAAGCCAATCATGATGTATATAGTAATTGGAATGATTACCGTTTTCAATTTGGTTTATATCTGGTTTGAACTAAGACATGGCAAAAAACCTTCCGCACTGAAAGAAGCAAATATGCACAAACGACTTCAATTGCTTTCCTCAGCTGCTTTTTCGCTAGGACACGGTGGTGCTGACTCCCAAAAAGTGATGGGTATCATTTGTGCAGCACTTTTGGTTTATGGTAACTTGGGAAGGCAAGGTAAATTGAAAAATGATGTTCCGAAATCACTTCAAATCACCGAATTAATGCAGATTGAATATAAAAATGCTGAGGATAAACTCGAAAAGTTCAAACCAGAGGTCGTGGAATTGGATTCAACAATTTACTACGTTGAGCACAAAGCTATTCACAATGCAAGCAGCGGAGAAGAAATTTTCGATAAAGAAGGCAAGTTAAATTCTGAATACAAAGGCGAATTAACTCACTCCTACAAGGAAATTGATGCCGAACTATCTAAAATTGAGGTTTATACGTTTGGCGATGCTCTTTGTGACGCGAAAACCAATGACACCATTTTTAACGATAAAGTATTGAACAGAAACTACAAATATGCTGGCATTTTTAGTGAACACATTGATAGCAAAGGAAAACTATTGGATGGGCATAAAATCAAAACAAAAGTTCACTCGGATACGATGCCTTTTTGGATTTCCTTTGGCTGTTACTTGATGATTGGAATTGGAACCCTTATGGGTGGATGGAAAATCGTGAAAACCATGGGAACAAAAATTACGAAAGTTACTCCGCTTGAAGGTGTTTGTGCTGAAACTGCGGGGGCGTTGACCTTGTTTACCGTTTCTCAGTTTGGTATTCCGGTTTCTACTACACATACCATTACCGGTTCTATCATCGGCGTTGGTGCCACAAAACGCTTGAGTGCCGTTCGTTGGGGTGTCACTATCAACTTACTTTGGGCTTGGATTTTGACTATTCCGGTTAGCGGATTATTAGCAGCCATATTCTATTATTTGATTCTTTGGTTAAGGTAATTAGCTTATTTTATTTTGAAGTTTAGGGAGAATTTTCTCCATTTTTTTTCATTCGAATAGTTATAGAAAAAAATCAAAATTTCTAGGAAGAATTTCATTTTTCAATATTATTTATTTGTTCTACATTTGTAGAAACTTAAAAGAATTTATTTATGAAAAAACTATTACTTTCTATCTCTGCGCTTGCCTTGACATACATGGCAGACGCACAGGTGATTTTCCGAGGGGTTTATCCGTCGGCAATTGCCAATAACTACAGTTTTTCATGGGCAGATCCTGCAGGTGGAGATTGGGATACTCCAGATTTCAACACTCCCGGAATCTATGTGCAAGATACATTGATGTTTGTTGAAGATGGAACTCCAGGCACGAATCCGCAAGGACATCCGAAATCACGTGAGGGGTGTAATCCTCTTATCAATGATTTAACAGGAAAGATTGCAGTAATTTACCGTAACACTTGTGAGTTTGGTGCAAAGGCTTTGAATGCTCAAAATGCAGGTGCAGTCGGTGCAATTATTATCAATCGTGATCCGGAAACAATCCCTATGGGTGGAGGCACCAACGGAGTGGATGTTACAATTCCGGTTGTAATGTTGTCAAGTGAGGATGGCGCTGCTCTGGTTGCTCAAATGGCTAATGGCCCGGTTGAAGTTTTCTTTGGAAATAAACAAAATTTGTTTGCCAATGATGGGGGTGCAAGTAAAGAACAAGCATTGATTTCTCGTTATGGTTCTGTTCCTTTAGCGATGGCGAACAATGCCTACAGTTTCGGAATAGGACTTCAAATGTACAACTTCGGTTCTGCGAACAATACATTTACCGTGACTGTTGAAGTTAAAGACCCAAGTGGAAATTCAGTATACAACGAAGTGGTTTCTAGCGCTCCAATCGCCCCAGGAGATACGCTACCAATGTTTGCAGGAAATACGTATTCATTCCCTGATTTCACCATGGCAAACGCGGTAGTAGGTCAATATACATTAACTTATACAATTGCTGTAGATGGAGTAACTGATGAGTCAGATTATGATAATGTAATCACTTCTGCATTTAATGTTACGAATGATGTTCTTTCCTTGGCAAGACAAAACTCTGAGACAGGTAAAGTTTTAGTTAATTCATTTCCAAGTAACGCAACTACTCAATACCAAGCATGTATGAGGTTACAAGACGTTTATCCAAATGTCACAACGGGAGTCGAAGGTCTTTACTTTGCAGTTAATGCAACGAATGATACTATTGAAAACGAATCTGTTACAGCTGAAATTTATGAGTGGAATGATGGTTGGACAGATGCGTCTGGAGGATGGGCAACAGTTACATTTGATGATTTAAATCCTGTAGGAGTAATCGATTATGTTTGTGCATCGAACGATGATAACGAAAAAGTGGTTTACGCTCCATTTGCATCTCCGGTTCTTTTGAATGATGATCAGCGTTATTTAGTTTGCTTGACTACTTACAATCCAGAAGTTGGATTTGGTTATGACAATGGAATTAGTTACGATGGTAATTATGGAATTTATGCTCAGCCAATTGCTCCTGTTAAAATTGATAGTGATCCTTGGTATTCAGGGTGGAATGGTGCTAGTGCATTTTCTGTAGGAATGAAGATTGTTGGTAATGTAGGAACTGAAGCTCTTAATTCAGTTGATGGAATTGCTTATCCAAACCCCGCTAATGATATGATTACAGTTTCTATTGAATCTTCTGGTAAAGCACAATTAACAGTATCTGATATTTCAGGTAAAATTGCTTATACAGGTTCATTGAACTTAATCAATGGAAAAGCAGATTTAAATATTTCTACTTTGGACGCAGGAATCTATGTATTTAACGTTGCTCTTGAGAATGGTAAAACTTCTCAGTTCAATGTGGTGAAGAAATAATTATTTTTTTCATAATTGAAAAAGGTCGGCGAAAGTCGACCTTTTTTTATTGCTATCTTTGTCAAGTCATGAATTCAAGTTCAAAATATACCGTCACAGCTGCATTGCCATATGCAAATGGACCTTTACACTTGGGTCATGTGGCAGGTGTTTATTTACCAGCAGACATTTTTGTTCGTTTTCTAAGACTTAAAGGGCATGACGTAGTATTTATTTGCGGAAGTGACGAGCACGGAGCAGCAATTACGTTGCGTGCAAAAAAAGAAGGTATTTCTCCCCAAGAAATTGTAGACAAATACAATGGTATTATTGGAAAGGCATTCCAAGATTTTGGAATTTCCTTTGATATTTTCCACCGAACGTCTGCTCCCATTCATCATGAAACCTCGCAAGAATTTTTCAAGAAACTCCATGAAAATGGAAAGTTTATTGAGGGGGTTTCTGAACAATATTACGATGAAGAATTTCAGCAATTTTTAGCTGATCGATATATTACTGGAACTTGCCCAAAATGTTCAAGCAACGGAGCGTATGGCGACCAATGTGAGAAATGTGGAAGTGACCTGAGTCCAACCGATTTGATTAATCCAATTTCGACGCTTAGCAATAAAACGCCAATTTTAAAATCTACTTCACACTGGTACTTACCGATGGATCAGCATGAAGAATGGCTCCGAGAATGGATTCAACATGGTATTTTAGATGGTAAGCATCAGCACAATCCCAAAGAATGGCGCAACCAAGTGATTGGTCAATGTATGTCTTGGATAAACGGAGGTTTAAAGCCGCGAGCGATGACAAGGGATTTGGATTGGGGTGTTAAAGTTCCACTTGCGAATGCAGATGGAAAAGTGCTTTATGTTTGGTTGGATGCGCCTATTGGCTATATTTCTGCCACCAAACAATGGGCCTTGGATCATGGTAAAAATTGGAAAGACTATTGGTGTAAAAACGAAGCTAAAGACCGAAAATTGGTACATTTCATTGGGAAAGACAACATTGTTTTTCATTCGATTATTTTCCCAATTTTATTGAAAGATCACGGAGATTTTATTCTACCTGATAATGTTCCAGCATACGAGTTTTTGAATTTGGAAGGTGACAAATTTTCGACTTCTCGCAATTGGGCCGTTTGGTTACATGAGTTCATAGAAGCTCATCCAAACCGCATCGATGAGTTGAAGTATGTGCTAACGGCCATTGCACCAGAGAGCAAGGACTCTGAATTTACGTGGAAAGAGTTTCAAACGAGAGTAAACAGCGAATTGGCGGATATCCTTGGTAATTTTGTGAATAGAACCTTGGTGCTTACCCAAAAGTACTATGAAGGAATAATTCCGAGTCCGGGAGAATTGAGTTTAGAAGACAAAGAACTAATTGCGGAAATAGATGCAATTCCAACAAAGATTGAAACACTCATTTACGCTTATAAGTTGCGCGAAGCACAAGCAGAATGGATGAATTTGGCGAGACTTGGCAACAAATACTTGGCGGATCAAGAGCCTTGGAAACTTATAAAAACGGATCCTGAGCGTGTGAAGACCATTCTTTATTACGCCAATGTCTTAACAGCACAACTCGCTTTAATTGGTCGCCCATTTCTTCCAAGAACAAGTGAACGATTGGCAAAGATGTTGAATATTGATATTGTGGTTGCTTCTTGGGACACCAATCCTGAAGATATTTTGTTTAAGGGGCATCAAATTGGTACGCCAGAAATATTGTTTGCTAAAATTGAAGATACGCTTGTTGAAGAAGAACGAGCAAAACTGATGAATAATAAGTCCAACGAAACTAGTAAATTCCCACCGATGAAAGAAGCTATTTCCTTTGATGAGTTCACCAAACTTGACATGCGCCTAGCAACAATTAAACACGCTGAAAAAGTTGAAAAAGCTGACAAACTTCTCAAACTTACAGTAGTTACAGGCATTGACGAACGCACGATTGTATCGGGTATTGCAGAGCATTACGCGCCAGAAGAAATCATCGGAAAAACAGTTTTGGTTTTATTAAATTTAGAGCCAAGAAAAATTCGTGGTATTGAATCACAAGGAATGGTTTTAATGGCTGAAAATGAAGGAGGAACCTTGAGTTTTTTAGCTCCGGAAAAAGCTTTTGATGCTGGTCCAACAGTCCGATAATTCAAAGATTTGTTAAATCATTTGCACAAACGGCTTATTTGACATATCTTTGTATTCTATTCTCAGCGGAGAATTTACAAATTGTAAAACTAATAAAGATATATTGCGGGGTGGAGCAGTTGGCAGCTCGTCGGGCTCATAACCCGAAGGTCGCACGTTCGAGTCGTGTCCCCGCTACTAGAGAAGACTCATCAGTTAAATTAATTGGTGAGTTTTTTTTTGTCCCTCGTTATCCCTTGACCACTAACTAACGATTTCTACGTGTTCAGATTGTATGTCTTGTCCTAAAAATTGACTCGCTTTTTGGTCAAATACTTGATTGTTTTCAGTAGTAAAATAACGAATGCTTCCTAATTTAGTTAGGCATTTATCAATTTCTGGATGCCTCGACAAATAATCAGCCAGCTTTTCAGCAACGATTGGTCCTTGAGAAATAACACGTATAGAATTTCCTAACATTTCCTCAATGAGTGCCTGTAAAACAGGATAATGTGTACAGGCAAGAACAATAGTATCAATCTGAGGGTCTTTACCGATCAGTGCTTTTACATCTTCTTCTATAAATATTCTTCCGGCTAATGAATTATGTCGGTTATTTTCAATTAATGGAACCCACATAGGGCAGGCATGTTGAGTTACTGTAATTTCCGGAGCAAATTTATTCAACTCAATCTCATAAGAGCCAGATTGAATAGTTCCTGTAGTTCCCAAAATCCCGACATGCTTTGTTTTTGTTAGATTCCCAATTTCTTCTGTACTCGGTCGTATTACACCGAGAACCCTTTTTTCTTTGGAAATATTGGGTAAATCATTTTGTTGAATGCTTCTTAAGGCTTTAGCTGAAGCAGTATTGCATGCAATTATGACTAATGGAGATCCTTTTTCGAATAAAAAACGAACAGCTTCTAACGTGAAATCATAAATCACATCAAAAGATCTATTTCCATATGGCGCACGAGCGTTATCACCTAAATAGATGAAATCATATTCAGGAAGCAATTTTCTGATTTCAGATAGTATGGTTAATCCACCATAGCCGGAGTCAAATACGCCAATGGGAGCTGTTTCCAACATGACGTAAAACTAAATAAAAAAAGGCAATCCTAAGATTGCCTTTTCGAGTATTATCTCAAATTTCTATTTTTTCAAGGCTTCCGCATCTAAACGAAGCATTTCAACCATTACTTCCGGAGTACAATCAATTCCACCTTTGAAATAAAGCGTAACGGATTCATCGACAACGTAGTTTAATTTTTTACGATCGGCAACAATTTCAATCGACTTTTGAATACGCTCAAGGATAGGTTTATTCAATTCCTCATTGTAGGCTTGAATTTCTTGCTCAAGGGATTGTTGTCTCATTTCGATTGCTTGTTGTTTTTTCATGAGATTTGACTCATCAATTTCAATTAGCATGGGCGTTTTGTCCTTTTTCGTCTCTTGGTGTTTTCTGTATGCTTGTTCAAACGATTTCTGCATTTCTTCTAATTCAGCCATTCCTTCTTTTTGTCTTTCCTCTAATTTTTTAATAGCTAATTTTCTGGAAGGAAGAGTGTCCAATAATTTTTGTGAATTAACATGACCTACTTTGGTTTGAGCAAAACCAATTGATGAAATTACTACTGCAAAAGCAACTAAAATTTGTTTCATTTTATTTCTGTTTTTATTTATTTACTTATTCCCATTTCTTCGAGTACCGAATCACTGATATCATACTCTTTATCAGCATAAATTAAATTACTTTGGTTTGCTTTATCAAAAACAAAAGAGTAACCTTCTTTTTTTGCTAATTTTTTCATTGCTGTAAAAACGCGATCTTGAACTGGCTTAATTAATTCTTGGCGTTTTTGGAAATAATCTCCGTTTGAGCCAAAGTGCATTGTTTGCAGTTCAATCGCTTCTTTTTCTAATTTTTCAATTTCTTGTTTTCTTTTTTCTTTTTCCTCTTTTGGAAGAAGAACTTCTTCTCGTGAGAAGTTATCTTTTTTCGTTTTTATAACCGAATATCGTTCCTCTATTTCTTTAGTCCAACGTTCAGCCATTTTATCTAACTTCTCTTTAGCCTCCGTGTATTCAGGAACATTTTTAAGGATGTAATCTGAATCTATAAAGGCATATGTTTGAGACTTGGCAAAGTACATGCCAAAAATCATGAAGCAAACAAATAAATACTTTAACATAATTCAATCTTGATCCTTAAAGAACGGCGAAGATACGTAAATATTGTCAAATAATTGATTACAATTCTCCCAAGTTCATTCCGATAGTGAAGCTAAGTTTAGGATAAAATCCTTTGGTATCAATCGATTGATCGGAAGCCTTTCCAAATCCTGACGCCCAATTATCCAATCTGTCAAATCCTAAACCGTAATCAAGTCCCAACATACCAAACATGGGAAGGAAAACCCGAATACCGACCCCTGCCGAACGTTTAACATTGAAAGGGTTGAATTTATCAAAAGAAGGATAGGTGTTTCCTGCCTCTAAAAAGGTGAGAGCAAAGAAAGTAGCCGAAGGATTTAATGAAATCGGATAGCGCAATTCTAGCGTATATTTAGCAATAATTGGATCTCCACCATTCGAAGAAATTTGTTGATCTTCATAACCCCTCAAAGCAATAATTTCTCGTCCTCCAAATTGTTGGGCTCCTGTAAGTCCACTTCCTCCCATGACATAACGATCAAACGGTGTTATGCCTCTCGATTTATTGTATGCTCCGATATAACCAAATCCAAATCTTGGCATCAATATCAATTTTTTATCTGGTGATAAAGGAACGAACCATTCGCCGGTAAATTTAAATCGATAGTATTCTAAAAAGTGATAGCGATCTTTTTCACTCATGGAAGCATAATCCAAATCTCTATTGAAATAAGAATAAGGTAGCGTTGCCTTTGCTGTAAAGGTGAAATTTGAACCGCTTTGCGGATAGATTGGCGCACTTACTGAGCTTCTTTGTAAAACATATTTTAGCGCAATATCATTCGCGTATCCTTGAGGAAAAAGTGGGAAAAACGGGTAATTAACCACATCATAATATTGGTAACTGAGATCATAATAGGCTGTAAAAAAGTCATCCGGCCACTTCTTTCTTCTTCCTAACCCAACTCCAACACCAGTGATTGAAACACCATTATAGTTTTTGTTTGAACGTAAAAATCCATTTGTAGAAACGGAGGTGTTTGAAAACCAAATGGAGAGGGAGTTAGGTTTTTTTCCTCCAAGCCATGGCTCAGTAAAAGAAAAGTTATATCCTTGAAAAAATCTCCCATTGGATTGGGCTCGAATCGACAAACGTTGTCCATCTCCACCGGGCAGGGGAGACCATGATTCTTTTTTAAAAAAGTTTCGAGTGGAAAAATTATTAAAGGTTAAACCAACCGTTCCAATAATTCGTGCCCCTGTTGTTGGTCCGGCTCCTCCGTATCCCCCGGAAAGTTCGATTTGATCAGATGATTTTTCCTCGACAACATATTCAATATCAACAGTTCCTTTTGCCGGATTTGGCATAGGATTAACCTGAAATGCTTGTTCGTTGAAGAATCCAAGCTGAGCTAATTCACGCTGCGTTCTCATGATCGCTTCCTTGCTAAATAAATCTCCAGGCTTGGTTCTTATTTCTCGTAAGATAACGCGATCGTTCGTTTTAGTATTTCCTTTAATGGTAATTGTGCCAATACGAGCTTCTTTTCCTTCGATTATTCGAATTTGATGGTTTATGTGGTTATTACTGACATTCGTTTCTACAGGAATTACTTGAAAAAAGAGGTACCCTTTATCCATGTAGAGTGCGCTGATATCCCTGCCATCACCATTTCCGTATAAACGGGCGTCGAAAAGTGTTTTATTGTAAATATCTCCCTTTTTTATCCCTAGTACCGTGTCTAAAAA
>JBIIVA010000054.1:0-13653 GCA_044339705.1 Crocinitomicaceae bacterium | reverse complement strand
GTTGATAAACGGCTTATTAGAACTTGAGTGACCATTGATTAAAACATACTCGTGGCTATGATGATTTTGATTGGTACCGTATGTTTCTAATCCAACAGAAAAAGATCCCGATAACATATCATTGTAGGTGGTTATAGCCAAATTGTGCGTTTTCCATAAATTAGGGTTTCCTGTGAAACTCACATCTGCATAAATGGTACCATCTCGAATATCATTTAGTCTGTTTGCATCATTTACAGATACAGGATCCGTATTCATATTTCTAATTTTCACATTGGTTACACAGACACCAGCTTCAGTTAAATAGCTAGAATAAAAATAGGTATTTAGTGTTATTCCAGTTACACATTTACCAGAGGGCACGGAGGATGTATTAAACTTAATCCAACCATTCCCAACTAAATCATTTGCATCTGAAATTGAGCTCCCTCCAACATAACTTGAACCATCATAATATCCGTCTCCACATGCATGACCCAAAAATATTCGGTCATTAAAATTTTCATGAATATTTGTCGAAGTATATGGTCCATTGCCTGAATTGCCTACTGTCCAGGTATTTACACTACCTGTCCAGTTAGCAGTGTTATCAGGATTTAGAGTTAAAGTGGGATCGATGTATACTGGAAAATTTCTTTCAGGATCCTTGAGCCATGTCATTGGAACTTTAGTGAAAATTTCTAATTGATTTCCAATCTGTTTTATTACAAAATTACCGACTATTGCTTTTTTACCTCGATTGTGGTTTTCTGTTTCTTCATGACTTGCAAAATGTTGGTGATTTGTTAAGTCGTCAATTTCATAAAAATAAGGTCTATCATATTTTGCTAATAATTTTCCACTTTCATCTTTCAAATGAATTTCCCCTTCAACTAATTTCGCCGTCCATCCTATTGGCAATTCGACTAATTCTCTAAACACCAAAAAATCTGCATTTTCTGGAGCATTGTTAATAATGGAAGCATTTTTCAAAATGAAATCCATTTTCCTTTGTGTAGTATTTTGCGTTAAACGTAAATCAATCGAATTCCCAAACACATTCGAATAACGTAATTCATTAAATTGGGCTGTTCCGCTTATAGGTTGTATCGCCTGTGGAATGCTTGTTTGACCGTTTGTTTCAAAAAATAATTCCATCCCCATCATTTCCTTTAGCTCCACACCTTGCGGAAGTTGGGTACGTAAAGGTTGACCTAATAGCGCCGGAAAATAGGTTTTGTGTGCATTAGTGGTATTTTCAAAGCCGCCATATCCATTGGGTTTGATACAATGATAAATGGTCTTCCATTCGCCATTTTCTTGATAGTGAATGGGCCCTGCTGCTATATGTGCTAGGATGGAGCCGTCTGACTGTTTAAAATGCTTCGAAAATTCATCGCGTTTACTTAAAATCTCTTGGTTAGGATCAAATTTTCCAAATGGCTCCAATTTCCAGGTTTCATAAACTTCTGAGTTAACAGATGTAATCGGATTTACCTTAACTGATTGAGCGTAACTACAAACATTACATGAAATGAAAAGCAATAAAGCGCAATAAATTTTAAGACACTTTAAATAAATAATATGTTCTCGTATTTTCACAATCTAGTCTATAGCAAATATATGATTTTAAAATAAAATAATCACGGCGGACTGATGCTGATGATGGATGGGGGTTGATTGATAACAACCGTTGTTTGAGCCGTTGATGGAGGAGAGCATGAAATATTGTCGATTATAGGATTATCTCCGGGATCAAAACCTGTAGTCCAAATACCAATATTATTGCTACTAGTGTATGTGTTATCAGTCGCACTTCCCATAATAATACCACCTAATGAAAGGGTGAAAAGTCCATTAAAATCTCTTGTAATTCGAACAGATCTCATATTTGTGTTTACAACATAAGTAGTTGAGATTAAATCGAAAACGGAACCCCCAGTTCTACGAATCAATTTGAGATTACCAGCTGCATCCGCATAAAAATAATATCCGTTCGTATTAGTTAAATCTGCACCACTAGATAGAATAAAAAATCTAACTTGTGACTGAATCCCATAAGTAGTAAGGTCTAATTCAAATTGAAATTCCCAAGTTCCATATGCTTGAATACTTGGAGTAGTTATTCTGTCGTTTATAGCAGTTGCATTACCCAATAGTTCGTTAAAACTCACAACCCAATCCCCTGCTCTCACCGTCCAAACTGGATTTGCTGTAAAATTTCCATCACTGAAATTATCTAACACACCTGTTGTTGATGCACACGAACCGATTACTGAAACGGTGTACATTCCTGCCATAGACGTTGTAGCTGATGCGCTAACTGTTGGATTTTGAACAGAAGATGTAAAACTGTTGGGGCCCGACCAAGAATAGGAAGTCGCTGAATTGGTTGAAAGTGTCAATTCTCCACCGACACAAACAGGGCTATTGGAACCTGCTGTAGGTGAAGTGGTTAAACTTACAACTGTCGAACTCGTTGTTTGACATCCATTTCCATCTGTTACAGTTACGGTATAAGTTCCAGCATTAATTGCTTGTGCATTCGAAATACTTGGATTTTGCGTAGCGTTTGAAAAGGAATTTGGACCTGACCAAGCATAAGCTGAAAAGCCATCCGTTGCAGTTAAATTTATAGCTTGACCTGCACAAAATGGACTGTTGCTATTGGCAATTACCGAGGGAAGTGGGTTTACTGTAATCGTCATTGTGGTTGATGAAGCGCACAAGCCAGAGGTTGGTGTAAAGGTGTAAGTGGTAGTTTGTGTATTGTCCAATGCAGGCGCCCAAGTTCCTGTGATTCCATTAGTTGAAGTGGTTGGCAAAGCAGCTAAAGTACCTCCTGCGCAAATGGCTGCGACTGGTGTGAAATTTGGCGTAACAATTGCTGCAATAGTTCGACAAAGGTCAGTAAAACACTCAGGATACAGACCATAAGAAATAGGATTAGGTGGTTCGTTATTGAAATTTATCGCTCCATCTCCAAAATTTCCTTGGCTATTATTTGCTCTAGTAAGAAATTGATTACTTAAAAAAGTTGCTGAACCCGATGCTGGATTATTGGTCAACATCGCAAAAACTTGCATCGGATTTGACAATGTTCCAAGTAAATTCATTGGAATCCGAAGTTCGTATCCTTGTGAAAAATCGGTTGCACTTGCGTTGGCTTGATAACTAATTCTATTTGAATTAGCTGAATTATTTCCGATGAACGTATTCGTATTTGTCACCATATCGTACAAATCCAAATAGTGAATTCCGTTGTTGTCAACACCAACTGAAACAATATAGTCTGCAAAAAAACCAGCATCAAATTGTATTGACGATCCCACGTCTCCTTTCAAATTACGAATGGCATTGTGAGGGGCATTGGAACGATTTGTCCAACCCGATAAATTATTGAATCCTATTCCTGTTTTTGTATCTAGAAAAATAAGGATTTTATTATCGTGATCCAATCTTCCTGCAACAGCCAAATTCAAAAATCCAAAACCATTTCTAATATAAATAGCATTCAGTCGATTTGGTGAAAAACCACTTCCTGGTCCTCCGTTTGAATTGACAATTGGCACACCCCAGAAACTTTCAGAAATATTCCCATTCATTACTAAGTTATTGGCTGGATATCCTCTTACACAAACGGTATTTCCTGTTGATAATGGCCCTGCGACCGTCCAAGATGAGGTAGAGGATGCATCACCTCGTGATACTCCGTTTAAAAGCAGTTCATATGTAGAGGCCCCCGAACCTGCAACAGCAATGTTTGTTGCGTCATTACAAATTGTAGATGGATTTACTGTTAAACTAGGAGCACTGTAAACAGTTAAAATTCCATTGTCTGCTGTATTGCTCCAAATTCCTGTTGAGCCACCATAAACAAATGAACAACCATTATAAGAATATCGGAAAGCATAATAGTAAGTTCCTGCTGAAAGACCTGAGAAAGTTCCTTTAAATTCATCATTGTTACCAACTTGAATATTAAAAGGTGCATTGATCCACGTCCAACCCGCCCCAGATGGATTGGAATTGGTAGAGCTGATACCCAATTCAGCAATTAAACCAGAAGTTACACCTGCTGAATTTGTAACTCCGTTTATAAAAACTTGACCAAAAACATCAAAAACGCCACTTGCACACATTTGTCCTGACAAAGGAGATTGAAGGTTTGCAAAATCAATATTAGGCGTGGTTGTTACCGTATGATTTGCTGTTAATGGTCCGCCACAGCCTGTAGCACTTGCGGTTATAACAGTTATTCCCGACCAAGCTAAAGGATAAGTAACATCACCTGTTGCAAAATTTATGGTAACTCCTCCAGCGGTAGATGTTGCATCTATTGAATAAGTAATTCCAGTAGCATTGGTTGAAGTGGCGGTATAGGTTACAGTTCCTGCGGCAATACAGCGTGTTGATACAGTACCCAATGCAAAAATTGGTGTAGCGACAGAAGGGTTGACAGTTACATCTACCAAAGTACTTGAACAAACGATGTTGTCAACTTCATGGTTTATTGCAAGATTACTTGAATAGTGAAAAAAACCAGCAAAACTGCTTGTTGTGTAGGTTAAATCCGGACTTGTTACTCCTAGAAGAACGTTATCAAAGTAGATACTAAAAACACCATTGGTTCCACGAGTGACCATTAATGAATGCGGGTTAGTATCGCCACTCCATGTATAGGAGGCTAATGTTACATTATTAGCATTTCCTCCTTGATTAATCGCACCGTTGTATCTTCTTAAATATATCGTACTTGTGTTAGTCGAAGGGTTTCCTCTAATACTTATGTAATAACCTTGTGCATTTATTAATGTAGATTGATTGGAAATAAAAATAAATGAAACTATTGCATTGGCATGATTAATTTGACCCATTTTAAAATCAAACTTCCACGAACCAAATACTTGGTTACTGGGAGTAGAAATTACTTCTTCACTGTTTCCATTGGCTCCCGTAAGATTTAAAACTCCTGATGTCCATGTTGTAGGCGTTACTCCTGTGCTCGGATTCGGCTGCGGCGTCCAAACCGGATTACTCGTAAAATTATTATCGCTAAAGTCATCAAAAAGACCTGTTCCAGTACCACACGAATTTTGAGCCGTAAGGAAATAAGTGCCACTAGCTGCCGAGGTTGCATTGGTAATAATCGGGCTTTGGACGGATGAAGAAAAATTATTAGGACCTAACCAGGACCAAGAAGTAATTCCAGTTGCTGTTCCTGTTAAATTAAGGGATGAACCTTCGCATATAGGACTATTTGATCCAGCTGAAACTGCCGAAGGTGGAGAATTAACATTAACAGTAGTTGAAACACAGCTTGAAAAACCACAAGGAGAAGTGAAATTTCTAACAAAGTAGGTAGTGGTTGTAGTTGGAGAAACTGTAATTGAAGCTCCTGTCCCAATTGAAGTCCCGCCGCATGAGCCAGTAAACCATTGTGAACTGGCAGAACCACCCATCGCGGTTAATGTTGTAGAACTTCCAGAGCAGATTGTTGTAGTTCCTGTAATCGATGTTGGAGCGGAGACTGTTGTGACTAATGATGTAGAAGTAATATTTCCAATCACAATATTTTGAACTCCAGGATTTGTCCCAGAGTAAAAAGCATTTATATCATTTGAGGTTGTTGATTCTTTGTAGGTAATTACAACTTTACCAATTTTTGAAGTTTGAGATTTTAGAGTTAAGTTAACGACGCTGTTTATAGATCCATAAGAATTTGCATTATAAGCACCATTTGAGCATCTTCCGATAACAGAATTTTGCACTGTAGGATTCCCCCCTAAATAAAGAGATCCATTACAAAATGACGAATTAGACCAAGAGTAATTTGTAGAATTTACAGTAATTGGTGTGACATTATCTTCGGTATATCCCTGGACAACCACTTTGTCCTCAAATGGAACACCAGTATCTCCATTAATATCATAAAATGGAATTGTTAAATAAGCACAATCTGGGTTTGTAATTGTTATTGTAACAGTAATTGACGAACTTGTATTCGGCCAATCTGCTGCAAGACCTAACCCTGTATAATTCCAAGATCCTGATCCATTAGCCACATTATATTTAGGTGTTGAGCTCTGAAAATTTGAACCATTAATTGTAACTGAAACATTTGGAGAACTGGTTGGAGTGAATGCTGTTCCTGTTGCAATGTTATTTGTGTTCCAATTTACTAAGGTCTGCCCCCACCCTATCAAATGCGAAAATAGCATTAACAAAACACATACCCACCATTTTGTATGAAGCTTAAAAGCCGAGCCAAAATTCTTGTTTCGCTTTAAATTTGTTATGTAATGTTGAAAATGAAAATTCACCTAACTGATAAATCAAAACACTAATTTAATTCTTAGAATTAACAAATCCAAAAAATTGGGGGAGATGTATGTAGGGTGTATGTATAATTTGGTTATATCTATACTTGTGAATAAAGCTTGGGAGGGGGGCGAACTGAAAAATTGCGAATGGGAGAGTTGCGAATGGGAGAATTGCGAACGGGAGAATTGCGAGTTGCGAATGGTGGAGTTGCGAATGGATTTATCGTTCTGCGTTAGCAATTATTGGTTCGAAATTAGGGAGAGTTGCGAATGGTGGAGTTGGGAACGGTAGAGTTGCGAAAGTTGAAATTGCGAATGGATGGATCGTTCTGCGTTAGCAATAATTAGTTCGAAATAAGGGAGAGTTGCGAATGAGATAGGTGCGAGCTGTAAGTTTAGGAACGAATTAAAATTTTGAAAATAAGGAGATTTAATTGCTGATTTAAAATTCTTATCTTTGAGATTGATAATTTTGAAAGTGAGTGATAAGAAACCAAATATTGATGTCAAAAAAATTGTAACTCATTGGATTGAGACTTCAGATGAGGACTTTATTACAATGGAGACATTATTTCATTCAAAATCCTTCGGATGGGCCTTGTTTTTGGGTCATATTTCCACTGAAAAATTGCTAAAAGCACTTTATGTTAAGAAATTTGAGGAACATGCCCCCTTTACCCATAATCTATATCGTTTAGCTGAATTGATTGGCTTGGAAATGTCCGATGAATATGCGGATTGGCTGGATGAAATAACATCGTTTAATCTTAATGCAAGATATGACGATTACAAAAAAGAGTTTTATAAATTGTGTACTCCTCAATATACTGAAACTTGGATTGAAAAAATTAAAGATTTAAGGATATGGATAAAAGACAGGCTTTAGAAATCGCGGAACGTTATGCAATTGCCGTTAAGGAAAAATTTGATTCTGTAAAGATTGTTCTTTTTGGTTCATACGCAAAAGGCAACTTTAACAAAGATAGTGACATCGATATTGCTGTTATTCTCAAGGACTACAATAACCTGATGGATATTCAACTTGATCTGATGAGATTGAGAAGAGCAATTGATAGTCGAATTGAACCTCATCCTTTTCGCGAAAGAGATTTTGAAATAACAAATCCGATTGTTTACGAAATATTAAAATATGGCGAGGATATAAAATCAAATCTTGCTTGATGCCGATTAGTAAATTTCACGTTACAAACTAGTTAATTTAAAATTGCAAACTTTAGAGTTGCGAATGGTGGAGTTGCGAATGGTTAGAATTGTGAATTGCGAATGGATGTATCGTTCTGCGTTAGCACTTATTAGTTCGAAATTAGGGAGAGCTGCGAATGGTGGAGTTGCGAGCGGGAGAATTGCGAGTTGCGAATGGATAGATCGTTCTCCGTTAGCAATTATTAGTTCGAAATTAGGGAGAGTTGCGAATTGTAGAGTTGCGAATGGTTAGAATTGCGAAAGGATGGATCGTTCTGCGTTAGCAATAATTAGTTCGAAATTGAATCGCAAATGGAGCGAGTCCTAACTATGTCCCTATATTCCGAGGAATCATCTGCATCCGAATTGTTGTCAACTTCCAGTTGAAACTGTACTGTTCCATCACAAGTACTTCCCCAAACATAGTTTCCAACTATTGTCTGACATTGTCCTTTGGGTAAGTCGTCTGCCGTGCGATGCGCATAGTGTTGAATATATTAGCGGTGAGTGCTTTTGTTTCGGTTTGGATATTTCAATTTTAGAGACACAACATTGAAGGAAAAAAACCTTCATTTCTAAAGGATTTACAGCTTTTACCCCTTAGTTCTACTTGGCTGATGCATTTTATTTTTAAGAAAATTGGGGATGAGGTTTGAGGAATATAACAATTAATAACGGGTAGCGATTAATACCCTGTTATGCATTTCCCAATCATCATCACCGACATTCTGAACCCAAAGTCTAAAACGAAGCTGACCATTACAGTTGCAATTCCAATAATTCACAAAAGAGTAGGGTCTGTTATTATCATGTTCCTCAGATCTTTCAGCAGGTCTTAACCATGTGGAAGTGCCCAGCTGATTACCTCCGATACAACCATCAAACTCTATATAATAATAAAAATCGTCATTACTTGAACCTCCCTGAAGTCTTGCAACAAAAGAGTAATCAAATTTCAAAATGTCACCTGCTTTTACGTCAATATAATTAGTCCAACCCGTAGCATCCCTCCAATCATCCTGATTATTATATCCGGATGTGCTCCAAATTTTTGCAACGGCGATATCTCTGGAAGTTTGAATCCTCGCCCAACTTTGTGATGGATTGTTATTTGTTTTTCTCAAATAGAGATCTTGGTCAAAAAAACTCCCTGATAATTGCATTGCATAATTGTTAACAGGATTAGAATGTCTAACATCAATTAAATGCCACCAAGTATTACCCGAAACGCCTGATGGATAATTATAATCTTGGCTATTTCCCGACAATTGATTAAATTCATAGAATCCAGATTGAGCGCCAGCGTCGCCTCTTAATCCAGCATTAGCTCTTGTTTGTGTTCTCGAATTACCATTTCCATACCATAAATTTCCCGTCATTTCAATACCGAGACCTTGAGATTGATTATCGAAAAAACGAATTCTTCTATTGGAACCTATTACCCCAACACCTGTTGGCTCTTGGGTGATGTTCATAGTTCCCTCAGATTCTCCTCCATTGTGAAAAGAAATACCAGCTCTACGACTTGTCACTGAAGTTGATTCACCAAGTGCCAAAGTAGCATCATTTCCGCAGCACTCTCCAACTCCATCTCTTGAAAAAGTCACTTTACCATCTGAACGGAATTCAGCTTTTGGAAACCAACCTCCGCCTTGGTTGTTGCCAATATAAAATTTATCAATTGCAACCCCTCCATATCCATTGTTATCTCCGAGATTTAAATGTAATTCTGAGGCGTCATTTCCCGAATTATAACGTGCTAAAAAAATAGCATCTGTATTATCACTATTACCTTGAAAACTACTTCCGCCAGAAAAAAACAATCTTCTCCCATATCCTACTGGACCGGATGTAGTAGTGATTTCACCCACTCTAACATCCCCGAAAGCTACTTGTAATTTATCAATAGGAGCATCAGTTCCAATTCCCACATTTCCACCCGACATAACCCTTACTTTCTCGTTATTATTCGTTCGAAAAACCAAATCTTGATTGTCAGTTGTTCCAATAAAATTATTTGTGGGATTGGTGTTTGCATTTCCCAATAATTTCCACTCTCCTCCAGCGGTATTACTTGCAAAAATCCTTACCCATTGTGGTGCTATCGTTGTTCCTTCGTTGTAATAATAGCCCGGAATGATGTTGGTAGGCGCAGAACCAGCTGTTGCTGTATTATAAACCAACAAAGAATGGGCAGGTGAAGAAATTGTAGTGGCGTCAGTGGTGCTTTGTAATGTGACCCTTGGAATTAATAAACCTTTATTTGTAGAATTAAGTTCTAGTAAACTAGATCCATCTGGCAGGGAAGTAGTATTATCAGTAATAAGAACATTTTGTTGCGCATTAATCAAAACTGTGTTTAACTGGTATAAAAAAATTAAATAAACTAGTTTAAATCTCATATTAATGTTTTATCCAAATTTAAATAAATTGCAAAATATATAAAAGCAATTTGCCGCGATTTTTAATTGATATCAACAACCATTTACACCTAAATTTATACCTAAATTCACCCCCCGTACATCATCAAAAAAGATTTCAAAAACGGATCTAAATCACCATCCATTACCGCATCAACGTTTCCTGTTTCCGTTCCAGTTCGAACGTCTTTAACTAATTTGTATGGATGCATCACGTAATTACGAATTTGTGATCCCCATTCAATTTTCTTCTTCCCCGCTTCAATTTCACTTCGTTTTTCCATTCGCTCGCGCAATTCCAACTCATATAATTGAGAACGTAGCAATTGCATCGCTTTTTCCTTATTCGCAAGTTGTGAACGTGACTCCGAATTTTCAATGATAATTCCCGAAGGAGCATGACGCAAACGAACTGCCGTTTCAACTTTGTTTACGTTCTGACCTCCTGCCCCACCCGATCTGAAAGTTTCCCAAGAAATGTCGGCAGGATTGATATTGATTTCGATGTTGTCATCTACCAACGGATAAACATAAACCGAGACAAACGAAGTATGACGTTTCGCATTCGAATCAAAAGGCGAAATTCGAACCAATCGATGTACGCCATTTTCTCCTTTCAAATAACCAAAGGCAAACTCACCTTCAAATTCAAGCGATACGGTTTTTACACCCGCTACATCACCTTCTTGAAAATTTAATTCGGTTATTTTATACCCTTTTTTCTGAGCCCACATCATGTACATACGCATTAACATGGAAGCCCAATCACAACTCTCTGTTCCTCCTGCACCAGCTGTAATTTGAATCACCGCACTCAGCGAATCCTCTTCGCTGGAAAGCATGTTTTTTAATTCTAATTCCTCGATTTCAGTCAAAACAGACTTGTATGACTCATCCATTTCTTGCTCAGAACTAACGCCTTCTTTAACAAATTCAAACATCACTTCCAAGTCTTCAACAGCCGATTTTACCTTATCAAAAGACTCAACCCAATACTTCAATCCTCGAATTTTCTTCATTTGAGCTTCCGCTCTTTTAGGGTCATCCCAAAAACTTGGATCTTGCGATTTCAATTCTTCCTCTTTCAATTCCATTCGTTTTACATCAATCTTCAAGAATACTTGGATATCTGAAACTCGCTTTGTTAAATCTTTATATTGCTCAAAAGTCATAGTGCAAATTTAGAAAAAGTAAGGGTTCGTTAAGAAAGGATAATTTTAATTCGCAACTCTTCATTCAATAATTAGCAATTCTCAAATTGAAATTATTACATTTGCAAAAACAATTCATTATGAATATTCCTGCTGAACTTAAATACACAAAAGACCACGAATGGGTTAAAATTGATGGTGATGTTGCCACTGTTGGTATCACTGAATTCGCACAAAGTGAGTTGGGTGATATTGTTTACGTTGAAATTGAAACAGTTGGCGAAACAATCGATCAAGAAGAAGTATTTGGTTCAGTTGAAGCCGTGAAAACTGTTTCTGATTTATTCATGCCTTTGTCTGGAGAGATTTTAGAATTCAATGAGAATTTGGAATCAAATCCTGAATTGGTTAATAGCGACCCTTATGGTGAAGGATGGATGATTAAGGTTAAAATTTCTGACGCTTCTCAAATCGATGGTTTATTAGATGCGTCGGCTTACGAAGGAATCATTCATTAAATCACTACCATTCCCAACAGGGAATACATATTTTTGACTCCAATTTTTCCTCAAAATCGTCATTAAACTGACTGAAAAAGTTTATACCCGTTTCTCTTTCAACTTCGTCAATTGTTTTGGCGTAATCAGATAAAGATTTCGATCCTGCCATATTTGGCAAAATGAATCCAATGGCCTTGGATTTTTCTTTCTTGAAGTCAATTACAACCTTGAAATAATATTCTGGTACACAAACTTCATTAACTCCAATCTTCTTGAAATCTCCTTTCAAAATGGGTCCCGTTACAATCAAAATTGAATCGTAAGCAATGGCCCAATCTCGCATTTTTTCCTCCAACTTTTTCCAGATTCCACGATTGAATGAAGGATTTTGCGGACTCATGTTGCTAAAATAAAATGATTCCTTCATGGCCATTTCCGACCATTTCATATCTGCTGCTGGAGCCAAATGTCCGCGATCGAAACCTGATTTTGCGTAATCTGCATTTGTTGCCGAACCTGTGTGAACAAACGAATCCTCAATGAATTTGTTTCCTCTTTCTTCAAGTCCCTCGGTTTCTTTTTTGGTTAAAACATATGCCACCCATTTTGCTTGTTCGCAAGGTTCGTCATAAACCAAGGAATATCCATGGTGCAAAATCACACTTTCATTGTCCTCAACAAAAGGAAATTCAAGTCTTTTCGCATTTTTAGGATAAAATTCATTTTCAACGCCGTGATTTTGAGCGCTACCAATCAATGAATAAAATAAAAAGATAAAAAAATAAACTCCTATGCGCATACCGCTAATTTACAACTTATCCTTTATGAGTTAAAAAGTAAAAGTTAAGAATTTGGAACGAGTGAACAGATAATTGCGAACGAGTTAGTTGCGAACGGGGAATTGCGAATGGGGAATTGCGAACGAGTTAGTTGCGAATGGGGAATTGCGAATGGGGAATTGCGAACGGGTTAGTTGCGAATGGGGGGATTGCGAACGGAGGAATTGCGAACGGGGAATTGCGAACGAGTTAGTTTCGAACGGGTTAGTTGCGAACGAGTTAGTTGCGAATGGGGGGATTGCGAACGAGTTAGTTGCGAACGAAGGAATTGCGAACGAGTTAGTTGCGAACGGGGAATTGCGAACGAGTTAGTTGCGAGCTAATTGTTGGCAATTCGCAATTTTCAGTTCTACATACCTAAAATCTTAATCTCGTTTTAACTCAAAATAACACTATCTTCGCATCCATTCATGGAATTAGCATCTTTCCTGAAATTATTTGGCAAATTAGCCACTATTGATCAGACAGCATCCGCTTTGAGTCAGGAGAACGTGCGCGTCCATTGGAAAGGGTTGGTGGGCTCTTCAAAAAGTGTTTCAGCTGTTAGTGTAGCTCAACAAGTTCCGGGACATCATATTTTTATTCTAAACGATAAAGAGGAAGCCGCCTACTTTTTAAATGATTTGGAAGGATTGTTTCCAGAGGATAAACGCATTTTGTTTTATCCGGCGTCT
This sequence comes from Crocinitomicaceae bacterium, assembly GCA_044339705.1. Taxonomy (GTDB): domain Bacteria; phylum Bacteroidota; class Bacteroidia; order Flavobacteriales_D; family Crocinitomicaceae; genus UBA952. The sequence continues at coordinate 564 of JBIIVA010000054.1, read as the reverse complement.
TATCGTGTGCCTTACCAGTTGGAGGAAACAGACAACGCCAACGTAGTTACACGAGCAGAAGTACTCGAACGAATTGCGAACGGATCGAATGCTTGGGTGGTAACCTATCCAGAAGCCTTGTTTGAAAAAGTCCCAACGAAAAAAAAGTTAGTTGAAAATACCTTGAAAGTGGAGGTTGGGAAATCCTATTCCATTGATTTTATTAACGAACTTTTACTGGAATACCATTTCGAACGGGTTGATTTTGTGTATGAACCAGGACAATTTTCCATCCGTGGAGGGATCGTTGATGTTTATTCGTATGCAAATGATTTACCTTTTCGAATTGAGTTTTTTGGCGATGAAGTGGAAACCATTCGAACATTTGATGCTGCGACACAACTCTCTGTAAAAACTCATTCGTTTTTCAATGTAATTCCAAACATTCAAGGTCAATTGACCTTGGAAGGCGTCGGTTCTTTTTTTGAATTCATTGGGAAAAATGCCAATATTTGGATGACGTCTTACGAGCGAACGGAGAAAATTATCGAAAAAGAATACAACAAAGCCGTTGAAATTTAAACA
>JBIIVA010000053.1:0-13672 GCA_044339705.1 Crocinitomicaceae bacterium | reverse complement strand
CTTTTCTTCGACTCTTTAACAATTGACTTAACAAACCGGCAACTAAATCGCCAACGGCCAAACCAATGTATGAATACATTAAGGCATACCCATTTTTAACATCTTTCAGTCCAAGCATCGGGCCGAAATTATCTTCCGAATTCATTATAAGTAAACCAATTACAAACCAAATTGGAATACCGATAACAATGCACTGTAAATACTTAATCAAATTAGACTTATTAAAGAAAATTAGTTTTAAATCTCCCTTTTTTATCCCCTCTTCATGCATCTGATGAAACATGCTTGATTCCAATGTTCCCATTCGAATCAATAAAAGCAATAACCCAAGCACGCCACCAACAATATATGCGACTTGCCAATTGACTAATGATATGCCAAATATTGATTTAACAATTATACCAAGTGAGTCACCATTTTCCTGAACGATTTTGGCAAGAACTGCGCCTAGTGCTCCGAAACAAACGATAATCATAGTACCATAACCTCTTTTTTCTTTAGGCATTAATTCTGAAACTAAGGTGATACCTGCGCCCAATTCACCTGCTAAGCCAATTCCAGCAATAACACGAATTACACAGTAAGTTGGAATGTCTGTGACAAATGCATTTGCAATATTGGCTAATGAATAAAGTAAAATCGAACCAAAAAGCACTTTTACTCTTCCTTTCTTATCTCCAAGAATTCCCCAAAGTAAACCTCCAATGAACATTCCTAGCATCTGAAGGTTGAAAAGCATTTTTCCAGTTGAACTTCTTACGGCGTCACTTGACTCAGGTAGAATTGTCCTGATGCTGTCCGTTTTAACTACACCAAATAAGACTAAATCATAAATATCAACAAAATATCCAAGCGAAGCCACAATGACCAAAATCAAGGATTTCCGATTAAAAACTGCATTTTCCATGTCCTTCGAAGATAAGTAATTTATTTTTTCAATTTTAAAAAAAAATGTATACTGACAATTAACTTGACAATTACAGAAAGATTTGTTTCTTTGTAAAAAGCTAACCTAACTTTTTGAATATGGATATTCATGTTGATGAACCCTCAAAAGTAAAGAAAGCCTGGTATAGATTGCTCTATGTTCAGGTAATCATTGCCATCTTGCTCGGAATCATTTTGGGGCATTATTGGCCCGATCAGTCCCAATCATTGAAATTATTGGGAGATGGGTTTATCGCATTAATAAAAATGATTATTGCTCCGGTAATATTTGTTACAGTTGCCACGGGTTTAGCATCGATGAATAATTTAAATTCAGTTGGACGAGTAACGGGTAAGGCGATGTTTTATTTTATAACCTTTTCTACACTGGCTCTGGTTGTGGGAATGGTTGTAGCCAATCTGGTTCAGCCAGGTCAAGGAATGAATATTGATCCATCTTCCATTGATCCAAGGACAATAAAAGATTATGTAAATGCCACAAAAGAACATACCCTAACCAATTTTATTCTTGAAATAATTCCAACCTCTTTATTAAGTTCATTAACTGGAGATCGTATTCTACAAGTTCTCTTTGTGGCAATTATTTTTGGGATTGGTTTGTCAATGACTCAGGAAAAAAGTAAACCAGTTATTGATTTTCTTCATGCCTTAGCTTTTCCCGTTTTTAAAATAGTAGAAATCATAATGAAATTGGCTCCGGTTGGTGCCTTTGGTGCTATGGCTTTTACGGTTGGAAAATACGGTTTAGTTGTTCTGTGGAATTTAATCGGTTTAGTAGGAACTTTTTATTTAACAGCTATCTTCTTCATTGTTGTCATTTTGGGACTAGTGGCAGCATATAACAAGTTTAATCTTTTTAAGCTTTTGAGATATATTAAAGATGAGTTATTTTTAGTTTTGGCAACAAGCTCATCTGAGTCTGCTTTACCTAATTTGATGCGTAAATTAGAAAAATTAGGATGTTCGAAGCAAGTCGTCGGTTTAGTTGTTCCCACAGGTTATTCATTCAATTTAGATGGTACAAATATATACATGACTTTGGCTGCGTTGTTTATTGCTCAGGCTTGCAATTTCCCTTTGAGCTTAAATCAACAAATTCTGATATTATTGATTGCCATGTTAAGCTCCAAAGGTTCTGCAGGGGTTACCGGAGCGGGTTTTATCACCTTAGCAGCGACATTGGCAGTTGTTAAAGGATTTCCTGTTCAAGGTATCGCCTTGATTTTAGGTATTGATAAATTCATGTCAGAGTGTCGGGCACTTACAAATTTTATTGGAAACGCTGTTGCAACCATTGTTGTTGCGCGTTGGGACAAACAATTAGATGAATCCGTTTTGAAAAAAGAACTCGGATAGGAAAATTTAACAACTTGTAGAAAGGAATTATCAATAATTTCGTAAAAAGACAAATATGATCCATAATCTAACTGAAACACAATCCATCGCGGGTAATTTTCTTTCAGAAATTCGTAATATTTCCATTCAAAAAGATTCGGTTCGTTTTCGTTTAAATATGGAGCGACTTGCGGAAATAATTGGGTATGAAATTTCTAAAAAACTAACATATAAATCGATTCAAACTGAAACCCCATTGGGTATTTCCGATGATAAAGTATTGGCTGAAAATCCTGTTTTGATAACAATACTAAGGGCGGGGTTAGCCATGCATAGTGGATTACTTCGTTATTTTGATCGTTCAGAAAGTGCCTATGTCTCTGCCTATCGAAAGCATACTACGGCAGAAGATTTTGAGATTTATGTTGAATACATTGCCGCTCCTAATTTAAATGGTAAGGTATGGATAATTAGTGACCCCATGTTGGCAACAGGAAATTCAATGTTAACTGTTTACAAGGCTCTTTTGAAAAGCGGTAAACCATCAAAAATCTATATCGCCTCTGCAATTGCGACGCCTGATGCGATTGAACTGGTGAAACGTAACTTTCCCGACAACACAGAAATTTGGGTTGGGGCTATTGACAAAGAGTTGACAGCTCAATCATACATTGTTCCTGGACTTGGGGATGCCGGTGACTTAGCTTTTGGAGTAAAAGTTTAATATGAACTGGGCTGGATTATCAAGTGTCTTTTTGGTTGCAATGTTTAAATTCATGTTCTCGCCATTTGCCGGGCCTCATATTGGTTTACATTTTCACGAAACTTTTTTTGCTGCGTTTTTAGGAGGTTGCTTCAGTGCTGCCATTTTTTATTTTGCAAGTGATTTTTTCATGGATTGGACTCATAAACGGAAAGTTAAAAAAGTACAGGAACTTTTGAGTCAAGGTGTTGAGGTTCCAAACAAAAAGAAATTTACCAAGACCAATCGAATGGTTATCAAATTGAAAATGAGTTTGGGGAAATATGGTATTTGTTTTTGGGCTCCTTTTTTCTTTTCGGTTCCCATTGGAAGCATAATTGCTGCGAAATTTTATGGTAAATTGCGTGAAACTTATCTCTTGATAGTTCTAGGAATGGCTATTAATGCTACCATTACGACTTTTTTAGCCTATGTCGTATTCGGATAAACACTTGTTTTTTGACTTAGATCGAACACTGTGGGATTTTGATAAGAATTCAGAGTTTGCTCTTCGCCAAATTATGTCTGAAGAAAAGTTAGATTCTTTGGTTTCGAGTTTCGATGAGTTTCATAACATTTATGTTGATGAAAATGCTCGACTTTGGAAATTGTATGGAACAGGAGCACTATCAAAAGAAATTTTGCGATACAAACGATTTCAGGATACCTTACTTAAATTGGGTTTGGATGATGTTGATTTAGCAAAACGAATGGGAGAGGCCTATGTTGATTTATCACCTCGACAAACACTCCTCTTTCCGAACGCAAAAGAAACACTTCAAGAACTTCAAAACATTGGATTTCAGATGCATATTATAACAAATGGATTTTCTGAAGTTCAATACATAAAATTGGAAAACTGTGGTTTAATTAAGTATTTTGATGTAATTGTATGCTCTGAAGTAATTGGAAAGAACAAACCAGATCCAATGATTTTCGCTCATGCCTTATCTGAGGCAAAAGCATTTTCAACAAATTCCGTAATGATTGGCGATGATTATCACGCGGATATAAATGGTGCAATTCAATCCGGAATGCATGCGCTTTTATTTGATCCATTCGATAATGAGAAAACTTATTATGAATATATAATCAAGGACTTGTCAGAAGTTCCAGAAATGGCTATAAAATTACTTCGATAACTAGCTGTAAAGTTCTTGTCGTAATTTTTCATACAAGACCATACCGGTTGCAACACCGACATTTAAAGAAGAGATTGAGCCTCGCATTGGAATCTTTGCTTTGATATCTGACATGTTGATTAAATCCTGAGTGATTCCATTTTCCTCTGAACCCATAATAATTGCTACAGCTCCCCTCAGATTAACTTGATATAAAGGAGTCGCAGATTTTTCAGTACAAGCAATTAGCCTCAAACCACTTTGTTGTAAATAGAATAAACTGTTTTTCAAGTCATCCGTTTTACAAACCGGAATTCGATTGAGCGCACCTGCAGAGGCCTTCATTGCATCGGAAGATACTAATGCAGATCCTTTAGATGGAATTAAAATTGCGTCAACACCTTCGCATTCCGCAGTTCTGGCAATTGCACCAAAATTTCTAACATCGGTAATTCGATCAAGAACTAAAATGGTGGGTTTCTTGTCTTCTTCCAACATTTTATCAACCAAAGTTTCTATTTCTTGATATTCAATTGGTGTTGTAAAGGCAATCACTCCTTGATGATTCCCTGAAGTTAACGAATCCAATTTTTGATTCGGAACAAACTGTAATTGAAATTGCTTTCCCTTCAGGGCATCTCGTAATTCATTGAAGGTTTCTTTTTGTATTCCTTTTTGTATCAGAATTTTATTAATCGATCGCTCTGCCTTTAATGCTTCAATAACTGCATGCACGCCAAAAATCAGGTCTGTTCTCTCTTTTCGAGTGTAATTTTGTTTTCTTTCCATCATGTAAAATTAAATTCCATCTCCACGTTTCCATCCAGTGTTTTTGCCACAGGACATGCTTTCCCAGCTATTATAACTTTTTTTAAAGTTTCTTCTTCCCAATGATTCCCATTTAAATCTATGTTTAATCTAATTTTCTCAATTCTCCTCGGAGAAGTTGTCATTATTTTCTCAACTTCAACTATTCCAGATTTAAATTCAATACCATTGTTTTGACAGTAAATCCCAATAATGGTCAACATACAAGATGCTAAAGATGTTGCCACTAAATCTGTAGGCGAGAATGCTTCTCCTTTACCAAAATTATCAATTGGTGCATCCGTGATTATAGTGCTTCTGGAGGAAACATGAACGCACGAAGTTCTTAAATCTCCTAAATAATTAACTACTGAGGTCATATATGAAATAAATAACAAAGGTAGACTAATTTTTCAAGCATTAATACATGAGTTATACGTCTTGTTTCTACTAATCTAAAATGTTTAATTTTGGCTGCAACTAAAAGTGAATTCTCTTCGTCAAAAAAAAAACTTAAAATAAATGGGAAAACTTTTTCTTTCATTTCTTCTTTCATGCTTTTCCTTGCTGAATGTTTATGGTCAATCTGCTCCTTGTCCTTTTGTTAACGCCGGGCCGAATCAGAGTTTTGATTGTTCGCAAAATTGTACGAACTTGATTGCTAATTTTTTAGATATCAGAGCTACGAATACTTATTCTGTTCAATCGATTCCTCATACACCTCCAATTTCATACACTCAAACCGGTGGTACAGCAGTTTTTCCTACCAACACAGATGATATTTGGAGTAGTGTAATTAATTTGCCATTTACTTTTTGTTTTTTCGGTCAGCAATACAGTCAAATTTTGATTGGTACAAATGGTAATTTAAGTTTTAATTTATCAAGCGCTGGAGGCATTTGCCCATGGAATTTTAGTACTGGACCAGCAAACCCTAACTGCCCGTCAGCTGCATTGGTGCTAATGGGTAATATTTTTGGTGTTTATCATGATGTTGACCCAAGTAAAGGTAGTCCAGAGGGAACAATAAAATACTATATTTCTGGTCAAGCACCCTGTAGAATATTCACTGTGGTCTACAACAATTTAGCTCATTTCGGTACTTCTTGCAGCGCAAATACATTTAGATCCACATTCATGATGGCACTGTATGAGACTACAAATTATATAGATGTATATGTGCAGCGAAAAGATTTGTGTACCGCTTGGAATGGAGGTAATTCTATAATTGGTATTCAAAATGCTTCAGGAGCTGAGGGAATTGCAGCATTAGGAAGAAACACCACGCCAGATTGGAGTGTCACTGCTCCAGAGGCATGGCGATTTAAGCCTTCCGGTAATCCGCTTTATACATTTGAATGGTTTCAAGGTACAACATCTCTCGGGACAAATGATACAATTAATGTTTGTCCGACAGCCCCCACAACCTATACTGCAAAGTATACTTACACACAATGTGGAGCAACAACGCCCACAGTTTTAACGGATGATGTAACAATAACACCGGCACCTGGTTCTATGCAAGTAACATCTGTGGTTAATCCATCAGTTTGTGGACAAGCAAATGGTTCTGTAACACTTTCAGCAACTGGTGGAAGTGGGGTGTTTGAATATTCTATTGATAACGTAATTTTTTCAACTGTAAATTCATACTCAGGCCTTAGTGCTGGGAATTACACATTCTATGTCCGCGACAATAATGGATGTTCCGTGACATATCCTGTTGTTGTTGCCGATCAATCCACTTTGGCTGCAACTTTTGCCTCTACAACAAATGCCTCTTGTTTCGGGAATGCTGATGGTGCTATTCAAATAAATGCAACTGGAGGTACTCAGCCATATTCATTTTCATTGAATGGTGGGGTAGTTCAATTAACGGGTATTTTTACCGGTTTAATTGCAGGACAATACCAAATAAACATTACAGATGCCGAGGGTTGTTCTGTTCAATTAGACACAATTATTATAGAGCCAATCGAACTTGCAGTTTCTTTGATTTCTCTAGATACCACATCGTGTAATTCAGCAAATGGTGCTTTCGAAGTAACATCTGATGGGGGGACAGGTTCTCTGATTTATTCTATTGATGCTTTTTCAACACAGCAATCTGTCGGAGTTTTTGATTCTTTGTTTTCCAATAGTTTTTTTTTAGAAGTTCAGGATGCAAATGGATGTTTGGATTCCTTAACCATTTTTGTTCCTGCGGATAGCTCTGTTCAGGCAAGTATACTTGCTGAAATTGATATTACCTGCAATGGAGCAAATGACGGAGCTATTTCCGTTGCGGCTAGTGTTGGCCCTTTACCTTACACATATTCCTTAAATAACGGCGCTTCACAGAATTTTTCAGTTTTTTCGAATTTAAGTCCTGGTAATTATACAATATTTGTTAGTGATGCGAACGGATGTTTGGATTCGCTTCAAGCAATAGTAAATGAGCCTCCTGCACTTGTGGCAGATGCTGTTCAACCTCCAACCATTTGCGCCGGTGATACCCTAAATTTAATTGCTAATATTTCTGGAGGCGTTCCTCCATACTCAGTTTCTTGGAATGGCTCCATATCAGGAAATCCTGCTGTTGATTTTCCGACTACATCTTCAACATATTATCTTCTCGTAACTGATGCGAACGGATGTAATGAAACGAATCAAATCATTGTTAATGTTTTCAGTTTACCGATTGCTGACGCAAACTTTTTGCCGTCTAGTGGATACGAACCGGTAACAGTTGTTTTTACGAATGAGTCTCAAAATGCAAATTCATTTCAGTGGGATTTTGGAAATGGTCAAATCGCTAATGCAACTGATTTAAATCCGATTTCTGTATCCTATTTGAATGCGGGAACCTATTATGTGCAATTGATTGCATCTAATGACTTGTGCCAAAACGAGTGGTACGATTCTGTCATTGTTTTACCCTACGAAATTTTAGAGATTGAAGTTCCAAATGTTTTCTCTCCTAATGGTGATGGATTCAACGAAGGTTACTCTGTCATTACAAAAAATGCAACCTCCATTGAGGCGGTTATAATCAATAGATGGGGAGATAAAATTGTTGAAATTGATGATTTAAACTACAAATGGGATGGGAAAACAACTTCCGGATTGGAAGTTGCCGATGGTGTTTATTTTATAAAATATAAGGTTGCCGGATTAAATAATCAGGAAAAACAAGGTCACACTTTCTTTCATTTAATTCGTTAGTTTGCAATTTAAAATCTTTATTTTGGTGTTATGAAAAATTTGTTTTTAAAAGTTAGTTTTCTATTTATTACTGCTCAATTTGGCTTATCTCAAAATTCATGGAAAGCCGATTATACAAAACGAAAAGTTTTTGTCGAAAACCTAGGTCAATTTGATCAATTTCAAAATGATAAGGTTGGAAAAATTCATTTTGCAGCAGATTTCGGACAATATCGAATATTTTTTGGAGAAAAAGGTTTAACATATTCATTTTTAGAGTCGAAGAAAATTCCAAGAGCAGAAAGAGAACAGCTAGCTGCTCGTTTACCGAAAGTAACCGTTGAAGATCATAAAAAGTGGGAAAGAGTTGTTGGGAATTTTCATTTTAAATCAGATGAAGTAAATATGACTTTTGGGAATGTTAATTCATTTGAAGTAGTTGGAAAGAATAAAACTTTAGATTATCATAGCTACACGTTCAAAAATGAAAATGGTTCCTATTCAAATGTGAATAACGTTGCAGGTTATGAAAAAGTAATCTACAAGAATGTCTATCCGAATATTGATATTGAATATACAGTGCACCCTGAAGAAGGAATTAAATACGCCATTTTATTACATCCAGGTTCAAATCCCGAGGATGTTGAGATGAAATATGATCGCGAAGCTCGAATAATTGGAGGTAAGGTGCATATTGCTTCAGATTTTGGTGATATTATCGATCATGAGCCTTTGACTTTTTACGAAAAAAAGAAAACAAAAATAATATCCTCCAGCTTCTATCAAATCGGAAATACAATAAAATTTAAATTAGAAAATTACAACAATAACGAAGAGGTAATTATTGATCCTTGGACCCAAACGCCTTCTTTTGCAACGAATTGGGATGTAGTTTGGGAATGCGACAAAGATGCAGCGGGTAATGTTTACATTCTCGGAGGAATAATGCCCATGCAAGTTATCAAATATAACGCTGCTGGAGCAATCCAATGGACTTATAATACGCCTTACGATACATCCAATGTTTGGTTGGGAGGCTTTGCAACAGATTTAAATGGAAATAGTTACATTACAGCCGGATCCACTGCACAAATTCAAAAAATCAATACCTCTGCAGCTCTTCAATGGAATAATACGAGTCCAACTGGGGCATTTTCGAATTCGGAATTTTGGACAATCACTTTTAATTGCGATCAAACTAAATTAGTTGTTGGAGGCACAGGAGGGTCTGGGTTAAATCTTTTGGCTACTGTATATGATATTAACGTTTCAACGGGTGCAGTTATTACAAGCGAAAATTTTGCGCAGGGAAGCGCCACAGGAATTCCGCCATCGATTCAAGAAGTGCGAGCCATAAGTGCTTCGCCTAATGGAAAGTATTACTTTATGACTCAAGATACCGTTGGTGCATTCAGTCAGAATTTTAACTTGTGCTCAGGTCAACCACTTCAATATAAGATCGACAACTCATATGATTTAGGTTATAAATGTGAAAACTATCGTTATGATAATTCTGGGATTTGTGCCATTAGAGCGAACAATAATTTTTATTATACCCAAAATGGTTCAAATGTTCACAAGCGAAATCTTCAAACAGGAGCAATTCTTGCTACTGCTTCAATCCCTGGGGGAGCATCCACGACGGCGCTCGGTGATTTCTCAGTTTCGAATAGTGGTTTGGATCTTGATAATTGTGGAAATGTTTATGTCGGATCTTCTACTGGAGTTGTAAAATACGATGCTAATTTAAATCAGTTGGCAACTTATCCAACATCATTCAAGGTTTATGATGTTCATGTTTCAACTTCAGGCGACATAATTGCGTGTGGCGGAACAGGAACCTCATCGAGTGATACGCGTTCCGGTGGAATTCAATCTTTTGCTGCTTCCGCATGCGCTCCTTTGGCAGCAAACTGTTGTGATGCGACTATTTGTCCTGTTCAGAATGTTTGCCAAAACGACGCTTCATTCACATTAACTGCTGCTACTGCCGGAGGAACATGGTCAGGACCCGGAATGAGTGCAAATGGTTCCTTTAATCCGACTACGGCAGGAGTTGGAACACATACCATTACTTATACATTAGCATGTGGATTTGAAACAACAACAATTGTAGTTAGCCCATGTCAGGCATTAAATGCATGTGTTGAATCCAATGGTTCAATAACTGTTTCAAACGGAGTTGCACCATATTCTTGGGCTACCTTTCAACCGGCTACAAATACACCAATAACGAATCAAGCTCAATGCACATCTTGCGGTTATACTTGGTTTTTTGGACAATGTCTAAATGGAACATTTCCAGCGACATCCTGCAATACGCCTTCACAATGGGTGAATTTCGCAACCGGGACAAATGCAACGGTTCCTAATGGTCAAACTCAAGTGCAAGTTACCGATGCATCAGGAACTGTAACTGTTTTTACTATTTCGAACTTAGCTCAATGTAATACTACACCCTGTCCAACAATTAACGTTAGTGCCACCAATCAAACAAACGTTTCATGTTTTGGCGGTTCGAATGGCGCTGCAACTGTTTCTACAAGTGGCGGAACTTCTCCTTATAATTATTCATGGGCACCGGGAAATTTAACTGGTTCATCACAAAATTCTTTGACTGCCGGAACATATACGATTACAGCAACTGACAATGCTAATTGCACTGGTACTGCCACAATAACGATAACCCAACCAACGGCACTTTCTGGTACTAGCTCAGGAATAATACCAGCAAACTGTGGTTCAAATAATGGTTCTGCAACAGTTACAGGATCAGGTGGAACGGCTCCTTACATCTACTCATGGTCACCGGGAGGAGCAACCGGAGGAACAGTTACGAATTTGGTAGGTGGAAACTACGTTGTAACGGTTACTGATGGCAACTCTTGCACTCAGACGGTTAATTTAAATATTCCGAACTCAGGAGGGCCGTCCATTACAATTGGAACTGTTACAAATCCAGATTGCACATCGCCAAATAGTGGTTCGGTTGTAGTTTCAGGTTCAACAGGAACACCGGGTTATAATGTTTCATGGTCTGGTGCATCCACCGGTGATCCTACCGGAGTCGAAATTATTAACTCAGGTGGTAATTTTACGATCTCAGGTTTAACAGCAGGTGACTACAATATTACCTTGGTTGATGCAAATAACTGCTCAAATTCTGCTAGTGTCACTTTGACAGCTCCAACTCCCTTTACATTAAATCAAGGCGCAATTGTTCCGGCAGATTGTGGTTCAACGAATGGATCTGCGACTGTAAATGTCGCGGGAGGTTCTGGTAATTTTGTTTACTTATGGTCTCCAAGTGGAGGTAACTCAGCTACAGCAAATAATTTAACATCGGGAAATTACATCGTTAATGTTACAGACAATGAAAGTGGCTGTTTAGAGACTTTAAGTTTTATTATTCCTTCTGTTGGTGGTCCAACAATATTGAATACTACTCCAATTAATCCACTTTGTAATGGAGCTTCAACGGGATCAATTTTAGTTCTCGCAGCAAGTGGAACCGAGCCATATCAATATTCAATAAACAATGGAACTTTTCAAACGAATAATTTATTCTCGAATTTAACAGCAGGAGATTACGACATAGTTGTAACAGATGCCAACAACTGTTTAGCAGCCGTAAGTTTGACTTTAACTGAGCCAAATCAACTGTTAGTTACTGCAAATCCAAATGATAGCATTTGCTTGGGACAAAATATATCCATTTCAGCAACTGCTTCAGGTGGAGTGGCTCCATATAATTATGGCTGGAACAATGGTCAAACATCGCAAAGTCAGGTTGTAAATCCTGCCACTACGACAACATACAACGTAACAGTGGTTGATGCTAATGGTTGCTCTGGTGTTTCATCTTCAACAATTACGGTTTTACCATTGCCCTTAGCAAATGGAAGTCCGGCAAATTCAACGGGTAACTTCCCTCTTCTAGTAACTTTCACAAATACTAGCTCAGGAGCAAATGCTTATTCTTGGGATTTCGGTAACGGACAAAATCAGATTACTACTTCAACAACTTCTGTAAGCTCAACTTATAATTCTCCAGGAACCTATGAGGTCTTATTAACAGCAACAAATGGTTATTGCGACGATACTTGGTTAGGAGAAGTTATTGTTCTTCCAATTGGAGCTTTGAATGTCGAAATTCCAAATGTGTTCAGTCCAAATGGTGACGACATCAATGAAATTTATGGGATTATCTCTCAAAATGCCTCATCACAAGAAGCAATAATTGTAAATCGTTGGGGAACATTGATGGCTGAATTGAAAGTGCCAAATGCCACATGGGACGGAAAAGTGAACGGGAAAGATGCACTTGAAGGAGTATACTTTATCAAATATCGAATTATTGGATTGGACGGAATAGAGAAAGAAGGTCAACAGTTTTTTCACCTAGTCAGGTAATTCATTTTATAAATGAAATTAGTAGTTTTCCTTTTTTCGTTTTCTTACTTTCATTCAACATTTGCCCAATTCAATGGTGTGTTCAACGAAGTAGATCTCTATGCGCGTTCGGCGCCTAAAAATCTTCAATCAATAGATGAGTTGGTTACTTTTTTTTCTAACAAGCCTTCTACTCATCTTGAAAAAGCAAGAATGATTTATGTTTGGTTAACAGAAAATATTTCATACGATGCGAGAGCATACAACTTAAAAAATCCAGGGGACAATTCTCCTTTTAATGTTTTTAAAACCAAGAAAGCCGTCTGTGCCGGATTCGCCAACCTTTATACCGAACTTGGAGAAAAAATGGGCCTCGAAATTAAAACCGTTTTGGGATTAGCAAAGGGTTACGAATTTGAAAGTGATGTATTTGATAATTTAGAAGAATCAGTAAATCACGCTTGGAATGTCATAAAAATCGAGGGTGAATGGAGGGTGTTTGATGCAACGTGGGGAGAGGGCTTCGGAACATCCAACAAGAAAGGAAAGTTAGTAAGCACCAAGGAATTCAATAACACCTGGTTTAGTGTTAATCCTAAATCAGCAATATTCTCCCATTTACCTGTTGATAATAAACATCAGTTTGTGGTTCCTCAAGTCAGTTTTGAAATTTTCTTGGCATTACCTTTTCTAACACCTGACATTTTTAATTCGGGATGGATAAGTCCGGATGAAATTTTATTAAAAGCGAAAGAAAAGAAAAAAATTGACTTACCTGAATATACCAGTCCTTTGACACAGTTGAAATTAACAGCGCCGAAAGACCGTATTTTGAAAAAAGGGAAGCCTCACGAATTTATTTTAGAATCAGATGAAATTTTAAAGGCTTTTTTTTATGTGAATGAAAACGAAATAGTACCTTTTCATGTTGAGGGTGGAAAATTTAAATGTACCCTAAATTCAAAAATAATAGGGGTTTATGACCTAGTAATTGCTCTTCAAAATGGACAAAATTATGTGCTCCTTCAATATGAATTAGAATAGTTAGGGCTTGCTGAAAAACTCGAACCTATTGATTTATAGCAATATAAAGCAGTAATTGAGATTACAAGCGCAAGGTTTTCGAGTTGTTTTCTGGAAAAAA
>JBIIVA010000218.1:0-3694 GCA_044339705.1 Crocinitomicaceae bacterium | reverse complement strand
TCCTGAAACAGTTGATATACTCCCTTCAAATGCTGTGGTAAAATATACATTTGAATTCCCATCTATGGCCATGTCAATAGAGGCATATTCTGCTAGGTCAACGTTTAACTGATTTGCCCAATTAAAATTGCCGTCTAAGTCAAGACTAAGAAAAACAAGCGAAAAGGCTGCTCCTGAATTGGCAGAGGTAAAAGTTGAGTCGCCAAATGTTTGGGTTCCTGAAAATCCAGCTGACCAAACCAATGTATTGTTTTTCAATGCTAAGTCGAGCCTTTCGTCTGAAGCATTAGCATTATACATTCGTTTCCAAATTAAATTGCCGGATGGTGCGTATTTGATAAGATAAACAGACGACCCGGTGTTAGCTGAAATATCATCGTTAATCGAATTATCTGTTGTGTAGTTGAAAATTGGGCTGTATGTAAAACCTAGAGTATATATATTACCGGCACTGTCGACAACAGTTCTGAAGTTGTTGTCCCAATCCGTTCCGCCTGCACTTTGACCCCAAGCGAAGGAAATCGGTAAAGAAGAGGGTAATTGAGCTTTCAAAAAGCTCGTGTTAAAGGATAACAATAAGCATCCAATGATTTTAAATGTATTTTTCATGATAGTTAATTGATTTATAATAATATATACGCCAAATGAGAATGTGATTTAATTCAAAAGAATCTTAGAAAAAACTACATTTTTCTTAAACGTTCATTAACAAATCTTCCATTTTTCAGTTTGAGACGCACAATGTAAAAACCTTGTTCAAAAGAAGAAATGTCAATAGGATTAATTAAATTCCCTGTATATTCAAGAATTTGACCAGTGGCATTAGTGATATTGATTTCTTCTAAATCGATAGATGTGTCAACAAATAGCCAATCAGAGGAAGGATTGGGGTAAATAGAAACTCCTTTAACTATTTTATTTTCGTCTATATCTAAAGATTGACTTTCGTTAAGTGCAGCATTTACAGCAAGATTCACATCGCCTCCAACATATATAATGGTCGAATCCAAGCCAATCACGACATATCCTTGAAAACATTTTGGTATTGAAGAACGCGTTGCTGGATCGTATGCACCTTCTGACGTTGTATCGATAAAACAAAATGCGGAGTTTGCGTTTAAACCCGTTTGCTGTTGATATTGTTGCATGAAAGTACATTGCTCCGAATAATTGGAAGCATCCATAAAATCTGCACAAACCCAAGTTCTGTATTGTGCTTGATATAAGTCAGCATACTGTCTAACCGTTGTCCCAAAACCAATTGTATTGCTGCAAATCATATCTGTTTTGAAAATCAAAATTGGTTTTCCGGTAGCCAAAACATCGTAAATTCGTTCGGTATTATTATTACAGTCTGTCTCTGTTACATCAGGAACATTTTGTCCTAAGTATGACTGAGAATACATGGCGGTTGCTGCAAAAATAAAATGTGTTAATATTAGGATTAATTTCATTTTTAAAGATTTAACTATTTCTTATGTCTAATTACATGATTATTCTCAACAAACAATCACTCTACAATATAATCGAATACAAAGCCATTATGGAAATCACTAGCCATTTGATAAGCCAAAGCGCCAGGCATCATAACAGAACTCGTTCCGGCACAACTTCCTGAAGTACACCATGTCATAGCCATATTCACATTGAAATGAACTTCACTTTTCTTGTCCTTAGTAATCGTTAATGGATTGGACGAAAAATCAACTGCTTTTGTTTTCACAATGTTGTAAGCTCCTTTAAATCCGCCCAGGTGAAATGCAAACGTTCCTGAGGTAGATTGTGGAGATAAACCCTCAGCTTTAATCATAATGTAACCAGTATTCCAACTCCAAAACATATTGTTTGTTGTGGAAAGTGCGCCAGATTGAGCCCCGGAGACATTTCTCAAACTATCGACTCCCAACGTGTAAGACAATTCTGTATATTCTCCACTTGGAATAGCACCTAAATCAAGGGTTGATGTTGCCTGGTTGGACAAATCCACTAAAAAATAACTTTCTGGATGTATCCACCAAGTTCCATCGGCTTTCCTAAGCTTAAAATTCGAAATATAATAGTTGTACTTAATAAATTTCATTGTATCACCATTCATTGGATGTTTATAAGCTGAATCCAATTTAAATGGTTCTGTTCCCATTCCCCAATGGTGATTTAAGTTAATTGTGACTTGCCCATTTCCATTTTCCTGATTATCATGATCCTGTTTTTTGCAAGATGAAAGAAAAAGTGTTAATGCCAAAATGGCGCTAAAAATTAAGTTTATTGTTTTCATTTTTAATGATTTTAATGTTTTTAATGTTTATAATTTTTTATCTACAGTTCCTTGGGAATTATACCTTGATTCAACTACTTAATTATAGGCATCGAAAAAGCATGAAACTCATAAAGGAACAAAAAGGTATCAATCGAAATGATTGCTTTAATTTGGCAAACAAACTACATTGATTTCTTTTGAAATTTTTCCACCATCGTGATCTAAGTCTGCGACTACAATAATCTTAACGTTTGATGTATCCGTTAAGTTATTGCTCCAATGCTCATGGAAACTGAAAGTCTCAGCATGATCGTGTGTTGAATTTGATAACAACGTTTGTCCAGTAGTCGAATTGATCAAGCTAAGCGAATAACCATGTAATTCCCCATCACCTTGAATGGTTCCTTCTATGTGAAGTTCTTCACCAAATTGAAGGATATCGCCTTCCGTTGGTTCAACAAATGTAATGATAGCCGAGGTGGCACCATTGTGTTTTTTACAGCTAAAAAGAATAACTGCAAGACAAATAATTACAGATAGTGTTGTTTTCATTTTTTTGAAGTTTTAAGTAAATAATTAATACTGATAGAGCCAAATAGTTTTGACCGAATGGTTTTATCATTGAGATTCTGATAAAGTGGATTCTGAATATTTACGGACCATAACCATCGATAGGTCATTAAATTAATGCTAGCTCTGCTGGAAAGCACAATTCCATCGTTTGTTTTTCCGATTGTTTCGGATCCGCTGAGAAGGCTGCTTGCATGATGTTCAAAATTCATTCCCGTTGCTGCAATAAGGCGGTAAGAGGAAATTTTGAAATTACGGAATACTTGGCTTGAGAATTGAAAACTATTCCCATATTGAAATCCAAATTGATCTTTTCCTTTAAACGAGTAACTCATTTCCGTTTGCCATCCCCAATATTTCGCAATCTGTTGTGTGTAATTCGAAAGCAGTAAATAATCCCAAGAACCTGTTCCGGGATATAGATTTTTCAATCCATTTGAATTTTCAGTTGTTTTTCCGAGTGGCGCCTTCACCCCAATTCCCAATGAAAGAAAATTTTTATTTACCCCGTTCGAGTCTCTATCTTGAACAAGAATGAAATTCGAAATGATATTTGGATCTCCCATTCCAGAAATGAAATCACTTCCAAAGTCGCGCTTTTGCAACGCTGATTGAAAAGGAATAGAACCCAATAATTGAACACGTTCATGAAGTTGCGTTCTAAACTGAATTTCTTGCCCAAAAAGAAATTCACTCGAATGACGGACTCCATTCATGTAGGTTGAAAAACATCGGTAAGAACTCCGAAATCCGACAGTGTGAAATTTCGTCGAGGCAAAGAGTCCAATCGAAGCATTGCTGCTAACTCCTCCACAAATATCACAGGGGAAAGAATTAGCGCTCACAATCAGCGTTAACGCTAAAAAT
>JBIIVA010000217.1:0-3695 GCA_044339705.1 Crocinitomicaceae bacterium | reverse complement strand
CAACAACTGCGAAAAATTTATTTTTTAACATGTTAATTGAGATTAATTAATACCAAGATTGTTCCTTTTTTAAAAGAAATCAATGCAGTTAATAAAATATAATTAATCTATGCTTGTGGAGGTTTTATTAAACCATTGGAATATGCGCTTTGCGGTTGAGATGAGGAATGTTGAACAAACGTTTTTTCCTCAATAATTGGTTTCAGAGAAATGAATTGATAACTAAAATCATGAATAAATTTATAATCGAACTTCTTACAAAAACCACCTTCATCATCTAAATCATTTTCATCGTGTTCAGGAATTGCATCATAAACACCAAGAACATTCTCAAGAACTAATTCTGCAATAGATTCAATATCGTTATAACTCAAATCTTCGGGAATATAATCACCATAGGTATCAGGCGTATCAATACTAAAATTGAAAATAAAAAACGCCATTCCGATACAAGTGTATTTTAAACAAATATTATCACGAATTAGCTTCATCAGGTTATAAATGTTTGTTCTTTTATTTTCTGCTTCAAAGTTAGCAAAACTTTGTCTATTCTTCTTCCGTCTAAATCAATAACTTCAACAATGAAAATATCATTTTCAAATTTATCACCGGCATCGGGCATTGTTTTTAAATAGTCTATTACATAACCTGCAATCGTTGAGAAATGTGGATTTGTTTCTAAAATTTCTTCACCAAAATAATTATTTAGTTCAAAAATAGTAGTCCTACCATCAATCAAATAGGTTTCATCGTCTCGCAGAACAATCTTGTCATGAACATCTTTTTCTTCCTCCTCCGGTAATTCTCCAACAATTCCTTCGATTAAATCATGAAGTGTTATAATCCCGAGAAAACCACCATATTCATCAACAACACAACCAAGATACTGTTTGTTTTTCTTAAACATAGATAAAATGCCAAATGCAGGCATATTGTTCGTTATAAAAAAAGGTTCTTCAATATAATTTCGAATGTGAAAATCAGGTTTGGAATAGTTTTCAATAAAATCTCTAACATGAAGAATACCTATAACCTTGTCAATTAAACTATCACAAACGACAATTTTAGAATGATCAAATTCAACAATTTTTTCCAATATTTCTTGATTTGTTGAATGAATATTAATCCATTCTAATTCAGAGCTATGTGTCATTAACATACGAGCAGTTTGATCAGAAAAAGAGAAAATATTTTGGTGAACTTCACTCTCATCATCCTCAATAACGCCACTTTTTCCTGCAGTTTTAAGCATGAATTTTAGTTCCTCTTCGCTCATGTGATCGGCATTATTATCTTTAGAACCAATAAAACGTAAAATTAACTTTGTTGAAACCGATAATAGTTTTACGAATGGATAGGTCGCGTAGGTGAAATAATTAATCAACGGAACACAAACGATTGCTATCTGATCAGCATAATTCATGGCTAAAGTTTTGGGAACCAATTCACCAACCACAATAGAAAAATAGGTAATACTGCCAATTACCAAAATAAGTGAAATAGTATGCGTATATGAACCCAAAAAACTGAATTGAACTAAGATTCCATCCATGTCATCAGTGAGCGTTGCACCACCATAAGCACCTGATATTATTCCAATTAACGTTATACCGACCTGAACAGAAGAAAGAAAATGCTCCGGATTTTCAAGAATTTCAAGTACTTTTTTTGCTCGGTTATTGCCAGTATTCGCTAAATGCTGCATTTTGCTTTTTTTTACTGAAACGAGGGCAATTTCTGACAATGAAAAAAATCCATTTAACAAAGTCAATAAGAAAATAACGATTAATTCCATGAATTCGCCAAATTAAGTCATTTCATTCGAAATGAGGATGCTCAATTGTTAATTATTGTTAGTGACAAATCGGATTGTCATCCACAATTGAGTATGATTAATTTATTGAAGTCCTTGAGTGAGGTTAGGTAAACATTTTGTCAAGTTTTTTGAGCATTAAACTTGACATTTAAAAATAATACCTACCTTTGCATTATGACATTGGCGGCTCAAATTCAAACAAGAATAAAAAAACTACCCATAGGTAAATCCTTTGGCTATAAAGATTTGGGTATTGCCAAGGAAGATTACCAAACTGCTGCTAAAGCGATTGAACGTTTGCAAACAAAGGGAATAATAAAAAAAATCTCTAAAGGAGTTTTTTACAAACCTGAACAAACCGTATTTGGAGAATTGAAACCCGATTACAGCGAACAACTACGTCCATACTTGTT
This sequence comes from Crocinitomicaceae bacterium, assembly GCA_044339705.1. Taxonomy (GTDB): domain Bacteria; phylum Bacteroidota; class Bacteroidia; order Flavobacteriales_D; family Crocinitomicaceae; genus UBA952. The sequence goes on along the minus strand of JBIIVA010000217.1, from coordinate 1,466 downwards.
TGAAAATGGGAAACGCATTGCCTACGAAACGGGCGTGTCATTATACAATAGAATGGGGCTAACGACCCAAATGGCATTTCGCATAAAGATCGCAAGTCGTAGTAAACGAATTTCAATTAACAGAGGAGCTTTAAGAGCAGATGCAGTGAAAAGTTACGTTGATGTAACAGAAGCAAACTATGAATTACTTGGATTCTTAGATGCTATCAAAGACATTAAAAGTATTCCCGACTGCTCAGCAAGCCAAGCTATTGCGATAATCAGTGGCATGATGAAGGAATTTGATAGCAAGCGAATAAACGATTTAATTAAATACGCTTTAAGTTATCCTCCTAGGGTAAGGGCACTTTTAGGGGCATTGTTAGAGAGTTTGAGCATAAAGGCTAACATAACTCGGTTAAAAGAAAGTTTAAATCCGCTAACATCTGTAAAAATAGGTTTAAACGAAAAGGATTTGAATACAATCAAAAATTGGAATATAGAATGAGGTTACACAGCAACAAAGAACTATTTACGGATGCCATTCGGGTAACAGCACAAAAAATGAATATCCCACCGGAATTCGTAGAAAAAGATTATTGGGTAACTTTTGCTTTGTTCTCTATTTTTACAAATGAGATTGGAGCTGAAACTGTTTTCAAAGGAGGAACCGCTCTCTCAAAATGCTTTTCAATAATAGAACGATTCTCAGAGGATATTGATTTGGTAGTACTAAGAAGAGAGAACGAGTCGGCAAATCAACTCAAAAACAAATTAAAAAAAGTCACCCAGGTTGTATCAGAAAACCTTGAAGAAATTGAAGTGAATGGAATCACCAATAAATTGGGGATGATTCGAAAAATTGCCTACAATTACAAAAAGAATTTAAAGGCACGTTTGTGCAAGTTCGAGATGTAATAATTGTTGAGGCAACGTGGTTGGGTAGATATGAACCTTTTCACCGACAAGAAATATCCTCATACATCTACGAAATGATGCAAGATTCCGAGCAATTAGAATTAGCGAAAGAATATGGTATGTTACCCTTTGAGGTTCAGGTATTACATGTAAATCGAACCATTTGCGAAAAGATAATGAGCCTAGTACGCTTTTCTTATGGAGAAAATCCGTTAGATAACCTCAAAAATAAAATTCGTCATACGTATGACATTCACCAATTATTACAAGTTCCTGAAGTCAATGAGTTTTTCAATTCTACTGCTTTCGACCAAATGCTATTATTAGTTGCTCAAGACGATAGAGAGAGTTTTAAAAACAACAATGAATGGCTGGCAGAACATCCAAAGGATGCATTATTGTTTAGGGATACAGATAACGTTTGGAGTGAAATAGAAAACACATACACTTCAGACTTTAGAAATTTAGTACATGGCAAGCTCCCTGCAGGTTATGAAATACTACAAACATTACAATCGGTTTCAAGCAGATTAAAAGATATTAATTGGTGATTTAATCAACCATTAGAA
>JBIIVA010000216.1:0-3707 GCA_044339705.1 Crocinitomicaceae bacterium | reverse complement strand
AGAATAGGCTCCAAATTCATCCACTTTAGCAAATGCTGATTCTTCATCCCGAAAATGCGCGCTCATTTTTCGATAAGATTGTCCCAGTCGATAATATAAATCTGCAGATGGTTTGCGGTTGATTCGTTTTTGATATGCGGTCGACGCTTTGGCGTAATTCCATTTATTAAAAAGGCGGTCTGCCCTACTCTCTTGAGCTTTCAACCCAAATATAAACAGTTGAAATGCGATTAGAAATAGTATTTTTTTCATGACGTAAGGTTTTAGAAAAATCGTGGGTTTGACATTTTGGTTTTTACCGGATTGAAGTCCCAGCCGAGCATGATTTCGTGACTACCGCCGCTGTTGTAAGCCTTGTTGCGGTTCAAGAAATAATCGAACGCGTATCCAACTCGAAAAAAGCGGGTGAATTCATATTGAAAAATTCCAACCAACATATTATCGGTTCCTGGAATACTAATGCGATCGGAAAAACGATAGCCTAATCCGAAATAGTATTGCTTTCTGAATATGGCAACGGCATTCAAATCCAATACGGCTGAATTCGCCTGAGCAAGCTTCACCAAAACGGATGGACGTAGGTTGAATTCTCCATTGATGGGGACAACGATTCCTGATGTCAGATAATATTGCCTGTAAAATTTAGCCAAATCGGAACCGGCATTAGTTGAAAGTCCAAACTTTGACTCCATCAAGTGATTGATGCTGAATCCAGCATAAAATCGTTTTTGATAATAATACAATCCAACGGCCGCGTCAGGAACCCAATTTGTAGTTCTCGTTTGCGTAAACGCTAAATCGTTTTCATCTGGAACGTTAATCCGATCCCAATCTACTTTCAAATTGCTTAGCATTCCAGTTACTCCAAACGATAGTTTTGATTCTTTCGATAAGGGTAAATGATAAGCATAACTCAAGTTCAAACCTGTATTTCGCATTGGTCCTGAATTGTCGTTATAGAGCTGAAAACCCAAACCAATTCGACTATTCGGTATAGCACTGTGTAAACAAAAAGTTTGGGTAGTTGGAGCATCGCTCATCGCAGCCCATTGACTGCGATGAACCATGGTTCCTGAAATGGCTTCTCGACTTCCCGCATAGCCCGGATTGACATACACGGGATTGAAAAAATACATCGAGAAACCGGCATCTTGCTGTGCAAATGAAGTTGTAGCAAGGAAAACTGATATGATTATTTTTATCTTTTTCATAACTCACGTTTTAGGATTTATTTATCTTTCTATGAAAACCCAACCACGTTTTTCCGTCCTGTCGTATTCGAGGATGTAATAATAGGTTCCGTCTCCAAGTTTATCTCCATTCATATTCTCACCAATGAATCGGTTTGTAGAATTATTGTAATCTTCTGTTTTCCAAACCACAACTCCCCATCGATTTATTATGGTTACAACATTATCTGGCCAGTAATCTAGTATCGGGATTTTCCAATAGTCATTTTTACCATCATCATTTGGTGATAACGCATTGTAGAAATCAATGATTGGTTCAAGTGCTAATATCTGAATAGATGTATCCGAGCCGCATGCATTAGAAGCTATTAATGTCACCGTGTAGGTATCAAATGTCGCATAATCGTGAATCGGGTTGGATTCCGAAGTTGTTTGTCCATCACCAAAATCCCAAATCCAATCTGTGGCGTATTGTGATAAATTGAAGCACTGGAAGTTTAATGCACCCGGGCCATCCTCGGTCATATTGAATTCAGAGACCGGTTTTGGTGTTACATTCAATGTAGTAGTTATTAATGAATCGCAACCGTTTATTGAAGTTAATAATTCATCATAAACTCCGGCTGATGTTCGGTAATCCCCATCAATAAATACACTATCACCATCACAAATTGAAACTGTTATCTCCTTATGAAATCCGGGCAATACGTTTAACGCATAAGTTGTAATCGAGTCGCAACCTTGAATGGTTTGGGAGCTATCGATGTAAAATCCAGATGCATCGCGATATGTTCCTGCTAGAAAAATACTATCTCCTTGACAGATTTCAATATATTGGTAACTACTGAATGTTTTTAGAACGATTAAGGTCGTTTCAACTATTGAATCGCATCCATTTTGTGCTTGCAAAGTATCGAAGTAAACTCCAGATTGGGAAACATAAGATCCTCCCAGAATAATGCTATCACCAGAGCATATTGATGTTTGACTAGCCGACATGTTTTCCGGTAAAAAGTTTAACGTTGTTCGAATAATCGAATCACAACCGAGATTTGAAGTCAAGGTATCGTAATATACCCCCGATTCGGTTTGATATTCACCATAAACAAAAGCACTATCGCCATGACAAAAAGTAAGTTCAATATCGATGATATTTACAGGATTAACTAAAAGCACATTGAATAAAATCGAATCACATCCATCTCCGTTTGTCAAAGAATCGACGTAAACTCCAGGTTCAGTTCGATAATCTCCGGCTAACCAAATGCTATCACCTTCGCAAATTGCAACATAATTATTTCCAACTAAAACAGGTAATACGGTTAAAGTTGTTATGATAATGGAGTCGCATCCTTTTTCGGTTATCAAATTTTCAACATATATACCCTCTGTTTCGCGGTAAGCTCCAGCTAAAAATATACTATCGCCTTGACAAATCGCTGTGCTTTGATTGATTGAATAAACTGGATTGACCGTCAAGGTAGTTCTCAGAACCGAATCACAGCCTTTACTGGTTGAAAGTGTATCGTAGTAAATTCCGGCTGCCGTTTGATTTGCGCCACCTAACAAAATACTTTCTCCTTGACAGATTTCAGCGCTTAGGTTGGTCAAATAAATTGGATTCACGGTTAACGTTGTTCGTAGAACTGAATCACAGCCTTTGTTTGTGGAAAGTGTGTCGTAGTAAATTCCAGCGGTTGTTTGATTTGCTCCGCCCAACAAAATACTTTCGCCTTGACAGATTTCAGCTGTTAGATTAGTCAAATAAACTGGATTTACAGTTAAGGTTGTTCGTAAAACTGAATCACAACCTTTGCTCGTTGCAAGTGTGTCGTAATAAATTCCAGCGGTCGTTTGACTTGCGCCTCCTAACAAAATACTTTCACCTTGACAAATTTCAGCTGTGAGATTGGTCAAATAAACTGGATTTACAGTTAACGTTGTTCTCAAAACTGAATCACAGCCTTTGTAGGTGGAAAGTGTATCGTAGTAAATTCCGGCTGCCGTTTGATTTGCGCCACCTAACAAAATACTTTCTCCTTGACAGATTTCAGCGCTTAGGTTGGTCAAATAAATTGGATTCACGGTTAACGTTGTTCGTAGAACTGAATCACAGCCTTTATTCGTTGAAAGCGTGTCGTAGTAAATTCCGGCTGTCGTTTGATTTGCGCCACCTAATAAGATGCTTTCTCCTTGACAGATTTCAGCAGTAAGATTCGTCAAATAAACTGGGTTTACGGTTAACGTGGTTCTTAGAACCGAATCACAGCCTTTATTCGTTGAAAGCGTGTCGTAGTAAATTCCGGCTGTCGTTTGATTTGCGCCACCTAACAAAATGCTTTCACCTTGGCAAATTTCAGCGCTTAGGTTGGTCAAATAAACTGGATTCACAGTTAAGGTTGTTCTCAGAACTGAATCACAGCCTTTACTGGTTGAAAGTGTGTCGTAGTAAATTCCGGCTGTCGTTTGATTTGCGCCACCTAACAAAATGCTTTCACCTTGGCAAATTTCAGCGCT
>JBIIVA010000215.1:0-3733 GCA_044339705.1 Crocinitomicaceae bacterium | reverse complement strand
TACAAACCCGAGGATCCCGTCTATCACCGAATTGGAATGCGATACCAGTTTTCAAATGGTTTGATTGCCAATTTCACACTTAAAACTCACTTTGCTAGAGCAGATTACATGGAATTAGGACTTGGTTACACGTTGAATTACAAAAAAAATAGAAATGGTTAGGATTCCATTGATTTTATTAATCTTATTTTCAATCGTTTCGTGCAAAAAAGCGGAAGAAAGATCGTGTTTTAAAAAAAGTGGGGAAACTTCAAAGTTGATACTTAATCCGGGAGAATTTAAGCGAATTTATTTGAAAGAACACATTGATTATGTGATGGTTCAGGACACTATTAATTACTTGGTTGTTGAAGGTGGAAAAAACTTGATAGGTTTCATTGATTGCTCTATAATTAACAATGAACTTGTTATCTCGAATAAAAACAAATGTAATTTCTTGCGTTATAAAACATCTAAAATAACCGTCGAAATTCATTTTAAAACAATTGAAAATCTAATTTTTCAAGGAACAGAATTATTGACGAATAGAAATAATTGGAATTTCGGTCAAATGAATATCATCCTGAAAGATGCAGGAGGAACGATGATGCTAACCAACTTTGAAGGGAACTCACTCAATTTAATAAATACGCATGGTTGGGGTGATATTCATCTCTCGGGAAACGTTCATTATTTTCGCGCTGATTTGGATGGAAATGGCTATTTCGACGCATTAAACTTTTCTGTAAAAGATTCAATTTCCGTAATTTCTAATTCATCAATCACCTCTAAGTTGAATGCTGATAATTGTAAACTGAAGGCTCAGTTAAAGGCAATCGGAGACGTATGGTATGTTGGCACGCCAATCAATATTTGGAAACAAGAACTCGGATCGGGTAGACTAATCGATAAAAATTAGTTTAACCTTTTGTTTACTAATTCATTGATTTTTTTGAAAAGTTGAAAAGGACGATATGTTCGCCAATCAATTTCCTCCAATTCACCTCCCATCACAAAATAGTGATCGATATTTATTCGTTCAAATTCATGAATTACATGTTCATGAAAATTAACCATAGCGATCCAACCATCTTCCACTTCATCAAACCATTCTTCGTAATAACAATCATCCGAATAATGGAAATTCAGAACATTTTCTCCAATCAAAACATATTTGTTAATTCCCTTTTCAATCATGGATTCAATGATATCTCGTTTCAAAATCATGATATCATTTTCTATAGCATCATTCCATTCTCCAATCAACTCAATTATAGCGTATTTCTCTTCATAATCGGCAAACAGAATTTTGATGTAAAGAGTTGAAGATCCAATCGTATCCCATTGTGGATGAATGTAGAAATCGTACACGGTATTAGTGAACTCAAATTCACTGTACTCGCGACCGAAAAAGGGTGAATTAGGATCCTCGGAAGCAATGTAGTAAACGCGCCAGCCATAGTATGGTTCAACATAATGCATTGTGCAAAAATAATTGGTTGAATTCAATTCTGAATTATCCATTGAATAAAATAAATTGTAATTTCGTTCAGCATTATTTTATTGTTTTTCAAATGAAAAAAATCATCTTTCTTCCTATTCTAGCTTTGTTCGTTTGTGCTTGTAATTCGAGTGAAAACAGACTTATTGTTGATGACGTTGCAGCTTTTATAGAGGGAAATTCCTCCATTGCCTATTTCGGTTATGTTGATGTCAAATCAATTCTTAATAAATCTGAATATCAGTCAATTGAAAAATTTGGAAGTGAAATTGCAAAGGAAGTTGTCGTTTTTGAAAAGCTAATCGGCAAAGACCAACCTATTTATTTTGCAGCGGAAAGCACAATAGATTTGAAGCAAACCGTTCCTTCAGTTTATGCATTTGCAGAAGTCACCAACCGAGACTCGTTGGTTTCCAATATTCAAAAGAAAGGATTTGATATGGAAAAATCGAAAGCATATGATCTGCATGAAAGCGGAGACGTTGCGTTTGCAGTCACGAACAACCGCGTAATATTTGTAACAAAACCCGGATTAAAAGAAGGTAAAAAAGTTCTTGAAAGTGCAATTGAAGACCTTCAGGGTAAATGTCCTGCCAATAAAGTAAAGGATATTCTTTCAGCAAAAGGGGACATCGTTTTTGGAACAGATTTTTCAGCATCTTATCAGGGATTTGAAAAAAACATCAACCTTGATGAATCCAGAAAGAAGGAATTACAAAAAATGACAGAAAATTGTTACTCTCAGGCGGTTTTATCATTTGAAATCGGAGTTATCAACCTAGAAATGAAGAATTTTATTTCAGATGAAATGAAAGCATTTTATGCTTTGGGATCAAACTCAGAAAATGTGGTTTCTAGATTGGGTTCTGGTCCTGTCCAAGCTGCTTTTGTTATGAATGCGGATATGAAAAAAATACAAAGTTTCATCGATCGATTTGCACCCAATTTAATGGAGGAAATTGGGGAAAACGCAGGAGGTCAGGCTCAATTTGCACTGGCTATGCTCGGAGATGAAGGGTTGGCAGGTTTGTTTTCAGGAAAATTTGGAGTTGCATTAATGGGTAAACCGGATGATTCTGGAGCCTTTAAGCCGGAATTCAATTTTTATGTTGAATTAGGTAAATCAATTTTACCTATGGCCAGAGGATTTACGGATGGTTTAGGAGAATCAATGGCAAAAATTGAATTGAATGGATCAAATTTGAATGGATTTACATCGACAAATTTCTTGCCGGGTAAATCTGGATTAGTTTTACCGAAAGAATGCGAAAATTTTGGTGAAAAGCCGATTTGCGGGTTCATTAATTTTGAAGGACTTGATATGAGTAATTTCGATTTAGATGGGAATGAACGATATCTTAAATTACTGAGATTTATCGATTTCGAATTGGATACCGAAGGTGGAACGATACATGTCGAAGTGAGAGAGAAGAAAAAAAATGTTTTGAAAGTATTCGTAGATGAAGCTACACAGGACATTAAAGATCGAGTTAATTCATAATATTTCTGGGATTGGGGAAGGATAAACTGAAAAGATTTGCGGCGATAAAAGAGTTCAAAAACGTCTACGAACCCGTGATGAATCAACTATCAGATTTAAGAGGAAAATGGAGGTCTGAAGTTTTTAAAAATCAAAATCCAATTATTTTGGAACTTGGCTGCGGAAAAGGCGAATATTCTGTAGGACTTGGAAAGCAATATCCGGATAAAAATTTCATTGGGGTTGATTTAAAAGGAAATCGAATTTATATAGGCGCAAAAGAGGCTTTAGAGCTTAATTTGGAAAATGTTGTCTTTCTCAGAACTCGGATTGATTTTATCACCAATTTCTTCAAGCAAGAAGAAGTGGATGAAATTTGGCTAACATTTTCAGACCCACAACCTAAAAAACCGAATAAACGACTTTCTTCCCCTCCATTTGTAAATCGTTATCGCCAAATTCTAAAAAAAGGTGGATTGGTTCATATGAAAACGGATAGCGATTTACTTTTTGAATATACACAAGAGCAAATACATGAGCAACAATACGAATGTTTAGAATTAACGTGGGATTTGTATGGGAGTGACCTAATGAATATTGATGAGGAAACAAATTCAATTTTTCACATAAGAACGCATTACGAAAAACTATTTTCAGGTAAGGGTCATGTAATCAAGTACTGTAAATTTAGGATTTGAAACTTTTTCTCTCAAATAGAATAGAGAAACCAATTTTAAAGAATATTAACCTCGCGTTCCAATCGGATACCAAAT
>JBIIVA010000214.1:0-3746 GCA_044339705.1 Crocinitomicaceae bacterium | reverse complement strand
ATTATATTTTTTTATGAAAAGTTAAATCAAAAGAAAAGGATGAACACTAGTAAAATATACTTTAATTTCGCGACATGATTAACCTAGAAAATTTAGGGTATTTCCTGCCACAAGGATATTTATTTCAAGGAATAAATCTTCAAATCAACAAAGGAGAAAAAGTTGGGCTTGTCGGAAAAAACGGAGCTGGAAAATCAACACTTTTAAAAATTCTTTCTGGAAAAATAAAGGCTACAGAGGGAAACATTCATTCACCAAAAGGAACCAAAATTGGTTTTTTAACTCAAGACATTAAGATTGATTCTTCGAAATCAGTTTTTGACTTTTTAAATTTCTCGAATGATCAATTAAACTTAATCCGAAATCGACTTGACGAAATCAACGATCTATTAGTGAAAAGAACGGATTACGAAAGTGATTCGTACCTTAAATTGTTGGATGAATTGAGTGAGCTCAATCATGATTTTCAATTGATTGATGGTTATCAATGGGAAGAAAAAATCACAAACACCTTGAACGGACTTGGGTTTTCTCCAGAAGATTTAAATCGTAGTTTAGACACATTTTCAGGAGGATGGAAAATGAGAGCCGAACTAGCTCGAATATTAGTAAATGAACCCGACATTTTGCTTTTGGATGAACCAACCAACCACCTTGATATCATTTCCATAAATTGGCTTGAAAATTATTTACAGCGATTCGATGGAGTGGTCATTATTATTTCGCATGATCGAATGTTTTTAGATAACGTCACAAAACGAACACTCGAAATAAGCTTGAGTAAAATTTTTGATTTTCCTTTTCCGTATACTAAATACAAGGAAGTTAGAGAAGAAGAACTCGAACGGTTAAGTACTGCAAAGAAGCAACAAGATAAGGATATCAAACACACAGAAACCTTAATCAACAAGTTTCGAGCGAAAAACAGTAAAGCGGCTTTCGCGCAATCACTGATTAAAAAATTGGAGAAAACAGAGCGCATCGAAATTGAAAAAGATCCTACTTCACGAATGAAATTAACTTTTCCTCTGAGTGTACAACCGGGAAAATGGGTAATCGAACTCGATAATCTTGGTAAATCCTATGGGGAAAAATTACTTTTCAAAAATGTAAATATAACATTAGGTAGAGGGGAAAAAATAGCGTTACTCGGTCCTAACGGAGTAGGGAAATCTACCTTGCTCAAAGCGATAATGAAGGAAATTGATTATGATGGGAATGTAAATTATGGTCATAACGTAAATGTTGCCTATTTCGCTCAAGATCAAGCAGAAAATTTGGATATACGTAAATCGGTCTTTGAAACGGTAGATGACGTCGCAAAAGGTGAAATCAGAAAAGATTTGAGAACCATTCTAGGTACCTTTCTATTTAGCAATGAGGACATCGAAAAAAAAGTCAGTGTTCTTTCAGGGGGCGAACGAACGCGACTTGCACTATGCCAACTTTTGTTAAGTCCATCTAATTTTCTTATTCTAGATGAACCGACAAATCACCTTGATATTCAAAGTAAGGATGTTTTGAAAAAGGCTCTAAAAAATTATGAGGGTACTTTTGTTATTGTTTCGCACGACCGTGAATTCTTGCAAGATTTAACCAATCGAATTTGGGACATCGAAAATCATAACTTGAAGATTCACCATTTCACATTGAAAGAATACCTCGATTATAAAATGAATCGCAAAGCAAATCATGTCGAGGATAAAAAAATTGATGAACAAAAACCTTTAAAAATCCAACCCGAAAAAGAGATTCTAACCAATCATAAGTTAAAATTGGAAAAAGAAATTAAATCGCTTGAAAAGGAAATCGCTCTGATTGAAGGAGAGCTAAAGTCATTGAATGATAAAATTGCTCATCTTGATTTTGGGAGAGAAGAAAGTCAACTTGTACTTGTGAATTATGAAAAATCGAAGAAAAAACTCGACAATTTGATGAAAACATGGGAAGATAAAATCTTAGAAATGGAATAACCGAATGGACCGTTGGTGCTCCTTCAAAAAAACTCTTATTTCTTATTAAAAAATCAAAAGCCCTCCATAAAAAGGAAGGCTTCTGTTTACGCTAATTGAATACTGCAGCTGTAAATCAATTGACAGTTTGTTTAATTAATTTTACCTTATCGGTTTTATTTTTAATTTCAATAAAATATAATCCCGGAACTAATTTTTCATTAATAACGAATAAATTAACTCCTATCAGCAAGAAAATGGGAAACACGCAATAAATGCAAAAATATCACATTTGAATTTGCGAATGCATCGCAAAAATCAGTAACAATCACCCATACCACTGTTAACGATTACTAATTTCACAATGTATCAGTAATTTCTAAGCGACCTGGCTTTGTTCGCGTCCCGAACTCACGTTATTAAGAATAGAATAGTTGTATTTTCTTTTGCTTTGTAGTTTTTTACTATTTAAAAGTTTATTTTTGATTGCTCATTTTGAAAAATACAAATACACAAAAAAATGAACATTCGAATTTTAAACCATGTGATTTCCTATTTCACTTTGGTCAATGTTTTATTTTTTCTCAATCTTTTTTTTAAACCCCAAGCCGAATTGTATGGGCAGAATACCTCTTTAGATGAAAATGAAAATCTAGAAATCATTGCAGACACCAGTGAATTTTTAACAAGCGATACTAATAAGCTACCCGTTTTCTTTTTGATTGACGAGGATACAATAGCACTTGGACCACATGATGAGTTGATTTCAGATCAATATTCCGCCATGGGAAAACCACAAGTTTATGACGCTATACATTCCTTCAATTATCGAAGAAGTGATAAATTCGGAGGATACATCAATGAAAAAGTAAATGCGGGCTTGGAACGAGTGAGAAAAAAGGGATTTAAATCGGATATTAAAAAATTGTATATACAAATTGATCCTCACACCTTAACTGTATATTGGTTTGCAGTTGTTGGCCCAAGTAGAAATAAATATTCATATACTCGAATAGATAGCCGGGGCTCAGCAGGAGGATATATTAAAGCGGTTGAAAAACAACTTCCGAGAATGCATGAACTTTATCCTGATTTAGTACCTGTTAAGTTTTTGGAGTTCAATAATAATGTGCCTGCCTGTTATACTTGGGATGGCATACGATTGGATGATTGCAATTCATTCGTGAATATTCAGCAGCATTTTTATAAATATAGACAAAAATACATTGACAAAAAGTTAAATTCAGAAAGCGTTTTAGATGAGCTTTTTTTAGAAGAATTTGAGTCAGATACCACCAAAGTAGAGGCGTTGCATCTAACAGATTCTGCTTTGATTTCGAATAAAATCATCTATGAACCAAAAGTCGATCAGAAAAAAGAGGTGAAGAAAAAAAATACATCCACTCGCAAATATAAAGTTAAATCAGGAGAAACTCTTTCCGAAATTGCTGAAAAACATAGAACTTCAGTGAGTAAGATAAAAAAAATAAACCATTTAAAAAGTGATAATATTCGTATTGGTCAAATTTTAAAAATCCCACAATAAGCTTTGCTTTTAGTAATATTCTTTCAATAAATTTAGTATCGAAAATCGTTTATTAGCATTTCATGTGTTAATAAAAACAACAAACAAAGTTCAAAGTCATGTCAAGAACTCTCTAATTTTGTGAATAAATCTACTTTTGATAAAATCGAATTAATTATGGCTGATATTTTTGAGAAAATCAAAGCAAATAGAGGTCCGATAGGTATGCATGCCAAGGAATCTCATGGATATTTTACTTTTCCCAAATT
>JBIIVA010000052.1:0-13972 GCA_044339705.1 Crocinitomicaceae bacterium | reverse complement strand
AAATGGTATACTAGAAGCAACAGAACTTGATTACTTTTATTACATATACCATAAAAATTCAGTAGTTGGATTTTATCGGATAACTGATTTATTTTTTAATAATGAAATTGAGCTACATGGAAGTTTTAATAAATATGAAACCTTTTTAGTTAAATCATATTTCGAGCTTACTGAATTATTTGTCAATAGCATACAGAATATTTACCCAAATTCAATAGTGAGTTCTTCCGTTCACAAGGATAATAAAAACGCAATTATTTTTTTAGAATATTTAGGGTTTGAACTTGTAGGATTGGATGCAAATAATGATAAGTATTTAATCTTTCATTTAAAAAATATAAAACCAAGCCGATAACAGCGTGTAAGCAATATTGCCTTGCCGCAGGCGCAATACAAGGCAACATCGCCATCACGCAAACCGTTAAACCTACAACCCCAACTCCTTCTCCCAATATTCATTCAATAGTACAATCAATTTTCTTGACATATTATTAAAAAAGCGCTTCGTTCGATATCCACCAATCCAATTGATTCCTCGAATCGCATTGGTAATGAAAATTTCATCGGCAGCCAATAAGTTTTGAGGCAAAATAGCACATTCATAAACTTTTATCCCGTGACTTATAGCAAGATTGATAACTTGCATGCGCATTGTCCCTGCCAAACAGCCTTCATCCAAACCAGGGGTATACAAAACCCCATTACTTACAACAAAAACATTACAACTGGAAGTCTCTAAAATATTACCTCGATCGTTGCTAAGAAAAACGTCATCCAATCCTTTCTCCTTGGCCGAAAGAGCCGCCATAACGTAGGTCAGTCCGGCCTTGGTTTTATAATTTGAAAGAAAATTCTTTTGAAGCTTAATATCCTGATAAATATCTACCTCAAGTCCTTTGGCATTTAATTCAAAATGATTTACGTCATACGGATAAACCTCAATGTAAAATGTTGATTCATTCGAATCTGGTAAATAAGCGCCTCCGGTAACGCGATCCAATGACAAACGACATCTTCCACCCTCTTCGATTTCTGACTTTTGAATTAACTCATTGATTTTATCCCGAAAAAAGTCAGTTGTGTAATAAGAAGGAGTTCGCATTTTAATAACTCTAGCTCCATCCAACATCCGTTTTATGTGATTTTCCAAATTCAAAGGCTTTCCACTCATGATACGAATGCTTTCAAAAACACCGTCACCATATAGATGTCCGCGATTGCCGGGATGGATAGTTGGCGCATCGCTAGGGAGAATTGTCCCATTATTATTTACATATAAAACTGCCATTTCTAAAAAATCAATTCAAAAAATTGTTTACCTTTTTCAATATCCAAAATTAGTACATAAATAATTCCAAACAATGCCCCTCCGATATGAGCATCATGCGCGATTCCCGTTCCTCCTCTTCGCAATGCAAAAAACTCTATTAGTAAATAAATTGGCCCAAACAGATATGCTGGAATTGGAACCGGAATAAACATAAACATCAAACTCATGTTTGGATTCCATAAGATAGAAGCAAATATAACAGCTGATACAGCCCCGGAAGCACCTAAACTCCGATAGGAAGGATTATCTTGATTTCTCATGTAAATAACGAATGAAGCAGCCAAGCCTCCCAAGAAATAAAGAATGAAAAAATGAGTCATTCCAATTGTTGAACCATAATTTAAATTCAACTGATGCTCGAACATGGTTCCTAGTGAATAAAGTGATAACATGTTAAAAGCCAAATGTGCAATATCTGCATGAATGAAAACATGAGAAATAAGACGATAATATTCTTTGTTGTGCTTAACGTTGTATGGGATAAATAACAATCGTTCCTGCAATTGACTATTATTAAACGATTGCCACGAAATTGCTACCGTAGCAATCAAAATAAGTACGACCAAACTCATATATTGGAAATAAAGTCTAAATTTAATTATTCTTTAATGCAAAGACACAAAGTTTTATCAATGAGAAAGGCTCTTCCTGTTTTTTTATTTTTTTTCATTTGGGGATGTTCCTTAAGTAGTAAAAAATCGGAAAAGTCTTTTCTGAAAGATGATAATTTGTCAGAGAAATCAAAACTTGAGCGAATTCTAGATGCGGCTTATCTCAAAACGTTGAAATTGAGCGAACAAGAAATCAATTGGGTTCAACGTATTTATTCAAAATCGAGTTATAAGCGTTACTTTGCTACAGACTCTTGCCTTAAAAATACCGCTATTGACCTCCAATGTGAACTCGATCGCAGCATTTGGCATGGAATTCCAACAATTCGGTTGATTCAATTTCAAAAAAAGAAACTTCATCCTTTAGAAAAAGAGGTTTTGTTGATGTTGAATTTCGGAAGGATGATTTCCGATTTGAATACGGGTTTTTTTGACTTCCAAAATAAACGATTAAAAGATTCCCTATCGAACGATTTTGATCCATCGGATTTACTGAAACAAACAGACACAATCTCATTTACAAAATTATTCCAAAAACAAGGTCCAGCCGACACCAACTATCGTTTTCTCGCCTATAACATCTATCATTACGCGAAAAATCATTTGATTGATACGACCGAATTCAAGATTTCTTCCAAAGCTAAACCAGAAAAAATTTTTGAAGACGCTAAAAAATCATTATTGTCAAAAGGATGGATTGATAACAAAATGGACAGCCTTGAGGTCAGCCAAAAATTAAAATCATTTCAACTTGAAAACGGTCTTGCTGCAGATGGAAAATTGGGTGAAAACACCATTTATGCGCTGAATGAAAGCACCTATGAAAAGCTTCTTCGGGCTTCTTTATCGTTGGATCGACTTCGATCAGCCCAAAAGAATCCTAAGAAATACGTTCGTGTCAATATACCGGAATTCAAACTATTCTTTTATGCAGATGACACACTCCGTAACGTGCACAGAATAATTGTTGGGAAACAAACCAATCCCACCCCTCAACTTGAATCTAGAATCTCTCGTATTG
Organism: Crocinitomicaceae bacterium; assembly: GCA_044339705.1. Lineage (GTDB taxonomy): Bacteria > Bacteroidota > Bacteroidia > Flavobacteriales_D > Crocinitomicaceae > UBA952. The sequence goes on along the minus strand of JBIIVA010000052.1, from coordinate 11,010 downwards.
TTTGTTACCCCTATTGGAAAGTTCCTCAGTCGATCGCAACGAAAGAAATTTTACCTGCGCAAAAAGCCAATCGAAATTACCTAACAAAAAATCATTACAAAATATACAAGGGGCAAAATCAAGAAGTTGACCCGTTTTCGGTGAGTTGGGGCGGACGTTCGTCTATGCCTTACACCGTTGTTCAGCAACCTGGTTCATTCAATAGCCTTGGAATCATCAAATTTGAATTCAATAATTCATATAGCGTTTATGTCCATGATACGCCTAAAAAGAGTCTTTTCAATACTATTTTTAGAAGTTATTCGCATGGCTGTATGCGTTGTGAAAATCCCGTAGATTTAGCAAAAGCCATGTTATTATACGATTCGATTCCTAAAAAGAGAAATCCTTTCAAAGCGGATACACTTGATACGTTGCTGTCCCAAGTCAACCACATGGCGATTCGACTTTTGGAACAAATTCCAATATATGTGGTGTATGAAACGGTGGTCGCGGAGAGGGATAATCTCATTTTTCACCTTGATTTGTACCGAAGGGAAGAGGAGTTGGTGAAAGTATTAAAAGGAGAAAAATAAATCCATAACTTTGGAAAAAATAATATAATGATCGTATCTCCTTCTGTTCTCTCGTGTGATTTTGGAAACATTGAACGCGATGTTAAAATGCTGCATTCTTCGGATGCTGAATGGGTTCATATTGATGTGATGGATGGAGTTTTTGTTCCAAATATTTCGTTTGGGTTTCCTGTTTTGGAGGTCATACGCAAGCACACAAATAAAGTCTTGGATGTTCATTTAATGATTGAAAATCCTGATAATTATTTGGTGAGTTTTAAGCATGCAGGTGCTGATATTTTGACTGTTCATTATGAAGCTTGTCGGCATTTGAACCGAACTATTTCAGCAATCAAAGAGTTAGGAATGATGGCAGGAGTCGCATTGAATCCACATACTCCAGTCTCATTGTTAGAGGAAGTTATTCAAGATTTGGATTTAGTATTGATTATGTCAGTGAATCCTGGTTTTGGTGGTCAGAAATTTATTGAATCAAGTATTGAAAAGGTGGCCAAGCTAGCTCAACTGATTCAAGACAAAAAATCAAAAGCCATTATTGAGGTAGATGGTGGCGTAAATCTCGAAACTGGGTTTCGACTTAAAACAGCTGGAGCTCAAGCACTTGTCGCGGGTAGCTTTGTCTTTGGATCATTAAATCCAATTCAAACTATTACTGATTTGAAAAACTTATAGTAGTAACTTAATTGTTCCTATTGCGTTAACAACAATATGAAAATTTTCATTCAACTTTTGATTGTAAACTTTATTTCCGTTTATTCAATATTAGCACAGTCTGAATTGGAAGAAAAAGAAATTTCCCTGAATAGAACCTTACTCAATTTGCGTGGTGCCAAAACGGATTCAGAAATTGAAAAACAAAACAGAGGTTTTAAAAAAGAACTAGAAACTTTCTTAAAACTTGAAGGAGCTTTTAACTATGAATTCAAACATTTAAAATCAGTAGCCGTTTTAGATAGTCCCGACAAATTGGTACGAATTGTTAATTGGAACCTTGAATTTTCGGATCTTTCCTATTCATATTGTGCATTTGTTATGCGCTGGGATGAAGATAAAGAAGCAGTAAAAATTACAGAGTTAATTGATAATCTCGATCCCTATTCTCCAAGACCAGAAGGAATTTTAGATTCAAAAAATTGGTACGGAGCGCTCTATTATAAAATTGTTCCATTTGAAAGGAATAATAAAACCGAATATTTACTTTTGGGTTGGGATGGAGGAACAACGGGAAGTAACTTTAAATTTATCGATGTACTTGTTTTTAATGGAAATAATGTAAAGCTCGGAAGCCCGGTTTTCAAAACAAAAAGTAATGTCTCCAAGCGTGTGATTTTTGAATTTTCCGATAAATCGGTGATGTCTCTAAAATTCGAAGAGAAGAGAAAACGTATCGTTTTTGATCATTTGTCTCCGGAATCACAATCACTTGCAGGCATTGCATCTTATTACGTTCCCGATATGTCATATGACTCCTTTAACTATTCTGATGAAATGTGGATTTTAAACGAGGATGTTATTGCTCTCAATACTGAGGACAAAAATGATAAAAGGGAGTTTTACTCGGTTGATGAAAAAACTGGAAAACTTGAAAAACACAAGTTAAATAACTCATGGATTGATCCTTCGGATGAAAATAATTCCAGTCAAACGCAACATATTGCAAGAACACCTGAAAGTGAGGCAGCTCGTCAAGCGGCAGAAAAAGAGGAACTTATGATGACTAAAATGAAAAAGAAACCGAAAAGAGATCGAAGAAATCCTTCCGGACTTTCTGTCACTACTGGAAAATACAAAAGCAAAAAACGTAAAAAATTCGATTGATGCAACTCGGAAGAATCAATCAATTAACTATTGCTCGTCTTACTCCCCCGGGAGCTTATCTTTTTGATCTTCAAGGAAATGAAGTACTTCTTCCAAAAAAGTATTTGCTTAACGAGCACGTTGAAGGTGAGCAGGTCTCAGTTTTTGTATTCAAAGATTCAGAAAACAGAATCGTAGCGACTACGGAAATACCCCATATTCTTCTTGGAGATTTTAATTACCTCGAAGTAGTTCACAATAACCCTTTCGGAACCTTTGTTGATTGGGGACTCGACAAAGATTTAATGGTCCCATATGGCGAACAAACGCACAAACTGGAAGAAGGAGAAAAATACTTATTTACGTTGCGCTATGATCACGCTACTGACCGCCTATTTGGTAGTATGAAAGTCAAAAAAATACTCGACCCCTGTAAAGAAGATCTTACTGATCAGGAAGTAGACTTGCTAATATGTGAACCCACTCAATTGGGAAGAAACGTAATCGTCAACAACCAATATTCTGGACTGATATTCAATAATGACATCACTAAAAATATTCAACGAGGAGATCGACTAATTGGGTTTGTTAAAAATGTTCGTGAAGACGGAAAACTGGATATAACCCTTGAACCTAATTCTTTTGTAAAATACGATCAAGCAACCGATAAAATTCTTCAAATTCTTCAAAAAAATCCCAAACTTGAACTTTCAGACAAATCTGATCCAGATGAAATAAGAGAAAAGATTGGCATGAGCAAAAAAACCTTTAAACAAGCGATAGGTAAGCTTTTTAAAGCAAAAAAAATTACAATATACCCCAATTTTATCGAGTTAAATAAGTGATTCACTAATGTAAGAATTGTTAAAAATTCAATCATTAAGCATCTCATTTAATTTTTATTTTACTTTTATTCTGTATTTGCTTCATTTTGGAAAACTTCAAAGAGAATAAAAGAGAACTTGACAAAGAGCTTGAACGATTCGTTACCTTGCTTAATCAGCTTTTACCTCATTATCATACATTGTTGAAAAAGAAAGAACTTTCTCCGGATGAATTACAACGCCTTGGTGATATCGAACACTATTTACTTGGTGTCAACGCGAAGATTATGGATATCAAGGGAAAATTGGAGCAAGATTTATTCGGACAATCATTGGATACTTACTACAAACTCAAAGAAAACGCTAAAAATGGCGATGTCAACTCTAAAGTTAAACTCGAGAAAATGCGTGAAATTTTCATTGAAGCTTTAAAAGCTGGAGATATCGTCAACTTCAATTAAATAATCAGCTGTAATAACAAAATGAAAAAGGGGACTTAAAATAATTCCCCTTTTTAAACTCCTAAAAAATTCTTTTATTTTAGATCGAATCTATCAAGATTCATCACTTTTGTCCAAGCAGCAATGAAATCTTTTACCAATTTCTCCTTGGCGTCATCACTCGCATAAACCTCAGCCAAAGCTCTTAATTCAGAGTTTGAACCGAAAATTAAATCTGCTCGCGTTGCTGTCCATTTTATATTTCCTGTTTTACGGTCACGACCTTCAAATGTTAATTTGCTCGCATCTATAGGTTTCCACTCAGTTGACATATCAAGTAAGTTCACAAAATACTCATTCGTTAACTTATCTTTGCTTGTCACAAGAATTCCTTTGTTAGATTGGTCGTAATTCGCATTCAAAGCTCGCATTCCACCAACTAACACTGTCATTTCAGGAGCAGAAAGTGTCAATAATTGAGCTTTATCCACTAATAATTCTTCAGTGGATAGAGTATACTCATTTTTCTGATAGTTTCTAAATCCATCTGCGATTGGTTCCAAAACCTCCATGCCTTTAATATCTGTTTGCTCTTGACTAGCATCCATTCGACCAGGCGTAAATGGAACTTCAACTGCATAACCTGCATTTTTTGCCGCTTTTTCAACGGCTGCACTTCCACCTAATACAATCAAATCGGCTATAGAAATTTTCTTTCCATTCTTGGCATTTGAATTGAAGTTAGATTGAATTTTTTCCAATGCCGTCAAAACACGATTCAATTGTTGCGGATTATTAACCTCCCAGTTTCGCTGTGGTTGAAGTCTGATTCGAGCACCATTAGCCCCTCCCCTTCTATCAGAACCTCGATAAGTTGAAGCTGAAGCCCAAGCTGTAGATACCAATTCCGAAATTGTTAAACCAGACGAAAGAATTTGAGACTTTAATAAGTCGATGTCTTTTTTATCAACTACAGGATGGTTCAAAGCAGGAATTGGATCTTGCCAAATTAAGTTTTCCTTTGGTTTCTCTGGACCTAAATAAGTTGTATTTGGCCCCATGTCTCTGTGCGTCAATTTGAACCAAGCGCGTGCAAAAGCATCCGCAAATTGATCCGGATTATCCAAAAAGCGCTTGGAAATCGGTCCATAAATGCTATCGTAACGTAAAGACAAATCAGTTGTCAGCATCGTTGGTTTGTGCTTCAAATTTGGGTCGAATGCATCCGGAATTTTAGCTTCAGCATTCTTAGCTACCCATTGATTTGCACCAGCAGGACTTTTTGTTAATTCCCATTCATTTCCAAAAAGAATTTTAAAAAATCCATGTCCCCATTTTGTCGGAGTCGACGTCCATGTAACTTCTAAACCAGAAGTTATAGCGTCTTTACCTTTTCCTGTTCCGTAGGAGCTTTTCCAGCCAAAACCTTGTTCTTCAATTGAAGCTGCTTCCGGGTTAGCACCAACATGTGAGGCAGGACCAGCTCCGTGGGCTTTTCCAAATGTGTGTCCACCTGCAATAAGGGCAACTGTTTCTTCGTCGTTCATTCCCATACGACCAAACGTTTCACGAATATCTTTTGCAGCAGCTATGAAATCAGGTTTGCCATTTGGACCTTCAGGGTTCACATAAATAAGTCCCATTTGAACCGCAGCTAAAGGATTTTCTAATTTTCTGCCATCGGAATAACGGTTATCGTCTAACCATTTCTTCTCCTTGCCCCAATAGACATGAGATTCCGGTTCCCACACATCTTCTCGCCCACCAGCAAATCCGAATGTTTTGAATCCCATGTCTTCCAAAGCAACGTTTCCGGTCAAGACCATTAAATCCGCCCATGATATTTTATTTCCATATTTCATTTTAATAGGCCAAAGTAATCGACGTGCTTTGTCAAGATTTCCGTTGTCAGGCCAACTATTCAAAGGAGAAAAACGCTGCTGACCGGCTCGAGATCCTCCTCGCCCATCGCCTGTTCTATATGTTCCCGCACTATGCCATGCCATTCGAATGAAAAGCGGTCCATAATGACCAAAATCTGCAGGCCACCAATCTTGAGATTGCGTTAAAACTTTACGGATATCTTCTTTCAGAGCAATGTAATCGAGACTGTTGAACGCTTTTTTATAGTCAAAATTTGTACCCATGGGATTGGATAAACTTGAATTTTGTCGCAATACACTTAAATCCAATTGATTTGGCCACCAATCTTTATTTGAATTGACGTCTCCTCGCGGAGTAACGTTTTGAAAATGAGGATTTTTGGCACTGGAATAATCAACTTGATTATTCTTCGATCCTGTTTCCATGCTTTTAGTGTCAACGGAAGCTGAACCATGCATTACAGGACACTTACTCAAATTTTGAGCTTCGGACTGCGCTTGCACTGAATTCAAGCACAAAAGACTAAAGGCTATTGTAATTCGTTTCATATGTCTAAATTTTTATCAAAATTAAGTTTCAATAGGCCTTAATAACATTGCAATAATTTATATGTTCATTGAAAAATTCTATTGTCGTCTGATTTATAAAGGTTTCAATCCAAGTCAACATTTTATCTATTTTTGCTTTATGATTCCATTTTCACCTCCACGTATTGACCAACGGGTATTAGACGAAGTTAACGCGGCATTGCTAAGCGGCTGGATAACCACAGGACCTCGCACCAAGTTATTCGAAAAGAAAATCACTGAGTATTGTGGCTGTAAAACTACGGTTGCTGTCAATTCATGGACCGCAGGAATGGAAGTATTTCTTCGCTGGTGGGGAATTGGCGAAGGAGACGAAGTCATCATCCCCGTTTACACCTATTGTGCGAGTGCCAACGTTGTATTACATACAGGCGCTAAACCAATCATGGTCGACATCGGAACTGAGGATTTCAATATCTCAATTGCTAAAATTAGGGAAGCCATTACTCCTCGGACAAAAGTGATTATGCCAGTGGATATTTCTGGTTTTCCATGTGATTATGATGCAATTTATAATTTGGTTGAGGAATTTAAAGGTGAATTTATTCCCAACAATGAAAAACAAGAAAAATTAGGTCGAATTCTAATTGCCGCTGACGCAGCACATAGCTTTGGAGCAGACTATCAAGGTAAAAAATCAGGTGCATTAGCCGATGCTACTTGTTTTTCATTTCATGCTGTCAAAAACCTCACAACAGCCGAAGGAGGTGCAGTTTGTTTTAACCTTCCTGACAATTTCGATCACGAAGAAATTTATAAAGAATTTTGTATAAAAATTCTGCACGGTCAATCAAAAGACGCTTTAGCAAAAACGGTAAAAGGCGCTTGGCGATATGATGTACTTGAACCAGGTTACAAATGCAATATGACGGATATTCAAGCGGCAATTGGCCTTGTAGAATTAGAACGCTACGGAGAAAATTTATCCCGAAGAAAAGAAATTTTTAAGAAGTATGATTTAGCTTTCCAGAATGAACCATGGGCAATCACTCCCAAATATATTGACGAAAATCGAGAAACATGTTATCATTTATATTTATTGAGAATCGCAAATGTTTCTGAGTCGCAACGAGATGCAATTATCCAAGAGATTTTCGAGCACGATGTGGCAGTTAATGTTCATTTTCAGCCTCTTCCGTTATTGACAGCCTACAAAAATCTTGGATATTCCATTGAAAATTATCCAGAAGCCTATTTGAAATATGCTGCTGAGATATCGTTACCTGTTTACTTCAATTTGACCGATGAACAGGTGAAAATCGTTATTGAAGCCGTTAAAAAGGCAGTTAAATCGGTAATCGCTTAATTGGTTTTTTCATTTTTAGTTAATCATCGAACATTTTGTGATGACGAGGAGCATTTTCTACTAAGTTATTCCATTCTTTCCAAGTATAATAGCGATTTTCAAATTCAAGTTCGCCATCGCTGTAAACGATTAATTGTGCATTTTTACCATGTTCAGAAAGTGATATACGAGCATAGCAATCCTTCATTTCCACAATAGTAAGGGAAGTATCATTTCTTGGATGAAAACCATATACCACTCTTCGATATCTCTGATTTCCTTCTATTTTCTGATGAAAAAAGGAAGCATGTTCACCTAAAAATTTCTGTATCAAATAATACGTGAAATAATCTTTCAGCTTTATTTCTCCTTGATACAAGCCATTCTCCACGAATACATCTATTTTCCAATTCAAACTATCTAGTGCGCGTAATAACGATTTAACACGTGCATTTGATGTATCGCGTTTTTCCAGTCCAATGTAATAAACCTGAGGTAATTCAAATCTCAGTGCCGTTGTTTCCACTTGATCCAATTCGAAAGATTGGCCTTCCTTTTCAAGTGCTTTTTGAGCCATTCCAATCCAATAGGCGATGGAATCTCGTTTTAGTAGAAGTGCTTCCCACGATGCAAAGGCCATTTGCTGTGGTATTTGAACATTCGCATTTAACTTAAATTCCTTTTGCTCTTTTAAACTGAATTTATCCCAAGTGATTAGCGAATTTTTATTTTCGGGGCAACCAAGCTTATATTTTCTGGAAATAATCGTAGTTCCAGCGGTATTTTGAACTTTCCACTCTCCATTCCGTATTCCTTTATCATAATATCCAGTGGTAAGATTTCCGGATAATGTATCTAATTCATATAATTTACGATGTAAACGACCATCAAGTAGCTCTTTCTTTGAAAATAAAACACCTTTTGTACTGTATTTCTCGTCAATTCTGAGGTCATTCGTTATTTCCATTTTTGATTTTAAACCACCTGAACTGTAATAAATTAATGCTTTTTGATAAATTTCGCCTTTCCCTTGTTTAGTGATGTTTTCGGAAAGTAAAACACCTGTAAAATTCCATGTTTTTTGCTCATCGAAACGGATGTTATCTTTTATTGTATTATGTCTGTAGCGCTCCATTTGACCATTTTGAAAATAACTCACATAATTGGTGTCTGCATTTGGTAAGTTATTTAGTATTGATTTTAATTGACGATTTTCATAATACAATTTTTCGTATTGTAATAGAGTAACATTCGTCCAATTCATTTGCGAACTCGGTGAAAATATGCAATAGCGCATGACCTTACCATTCTCGTTCCATTTAGTAAAAATTCCTCTTCCGTCTTTTTCGATATATTTCTCTTCGATTTTTATTCCGTAATCATTCCAAGTAGTCTCTTTTACCGGGGCGAAAGGATTCATGGCATTTTGATCAAATGTTGATAATTGAGTTAACCGTCCTTGATCGTTGTAGATTTCCCAATTTCCTTCTTTTAAATTGTTACTATACATTCCTTTTTCATGCACTTGTCCATTATAGTGATAACTGATCCAAGAACTATCTGGGTTTCCCTCTTTATAGGTTCCACTCGACTTTAATTTACCGTTTTGATGAAATTCTCTAGATGGCCCATCCAACAAATGAATGGCATCTTGATCGTACGTGGAAAGTTTATTGAAATGTTGCTCTTTTATCAGGTTTCCTTTTTCATCAAATTCTTCGTGTTTTCCGTATGGAACAATTAAGCTGGTATAGCCAAATTCATCAATGGTATGAGGAGGATTTTCCTTTAGGTGCAATGAATCAATTTCAGATAACTTAATGAAGGCATATTCTTTTCTAAAGCGCAAAGGTCCATTTTGATGATATTCGGTAATTACGCTTCGTCTTCTTTTATTCTTATCCAAATAAAACCGCCAATGATTTATCAATATTCCTTTTTCATTATACTCCTCTAGCGTACCAAGTTCATTCCCAAGAATTGGATTATGATTCATTTTGGTTCGAACACGCTTTTGTTCTGATTGATATTGATTGAAAAAATTGAGCTCTTCTTCAATCAATAAGCCATTCTTAAAAACACGCTTTTCATAGATTTTACCATTTTCACTTATTTCACAAACCCCATCTCTCGGAGTGCGCATGTCTTCCAGGTAATATGTGGAGAACAAATAATGACCACCTTTTTTGTTGTAATAATGAAAATTACAGCGTTGAGACCACAATTGAAAATTTACCAGAAGAGAAAGTAGGAAAGTAATTTTAAACATTGATTATGCTACATCTAAAATTATTTAAAGTTCAGAATATAAACAAAAAAGCCTCGAATATTTTCGAAGCTTTTGAGATTTTTGGGAGGAAGACGGGTCTCGAACCCGCGACCTTCGGAACCACAATCCGACGCTCTAACCAACTGAGCTACAACCTCCGTATTTCAGGGTGCAAATATAATAAATTCTCGAATAATTACGAATGGAAATTTTGAAGGATTAATATTTAACCCTTTCATTTAGTCATTTTCCTTGTCTCTTTTATTAACTAATTTTATAACTTTAAACAAAAATACTCCAAATGAAAATTCTGATTGCTTTAACTATTTTGTTTTCATTCCACTTTTGTTTTTTTGTTTATTCTCAAGACATTGAATTTACAAAAGACGCATTCCCTTCTCAAAAAGAAGAGTTGAAAAAAGCAAAAGAAAATATTGAACAAGGCGATGCTTTTTACGAAATGGGAGATAATTTTTTAAGTCAAGCTATTGATCCTTATTTATCTGCACATTCATTCAATCCCAATAATGCTCTTTTAAATTTTAAGTTAGGTAAATGCTACCTAAATTCCAACTTCAAACAGAAAGCTTTACCATTTTTAGAAAAGTCAAAATCATTGGATAAAATAGTTGATGAAGACATCGATTTTTATCTTGGTCAAGCCTATCATCTCCAAAAAGAATGGGACAAAGCCATTTCCAATTATTCTAATTTTTTGAAGAATATCAATAGTGAAACAGATCCTTTATTGATTCAAAAAGCAAATAAGTCGATTAAGGAATGTAAAAATGGGAAAGATTTATCCTCTCGGCCTGTCCGAGTGAAAATCGAGAACTTAGGAAATAAAGTTAACACCGAGTTTCACGAATACAAACCTTTAATAACTGCGGACGAATCAATGTTATTTTTCACATCTCGGCGTCCAGGAACCATTGGCAATCAAAAAGATCCATTCTATAATGACTACTATGAAGATATTTATTATTCAACAAAACAAGCTGACGGACAATGGTCGCAAGCAAAAAATATTGGTGAGCCCGTCAATACAGAGGACCATGACGCCAATTCGGGTTTATCAATTGATGGAAGTAAGTTAATTATTTATCTCGGCAATAAAAACAACGGAGATCTTTATGAATCAGAACTCTCAGGAGAGAAATGGGGTAAACCGCAAGATTTTGGAAAGAATGTAAACACCGAAAAATTCCATGAATCTTCAGCAAGTTACTCTCTTGATGGTCAATCAGTATATTTTGTAAGTGATAAGCCAGGCGGATTCGGAGATCGTGACATATATGTTTCTAAACGAGATGAAAAAGGCCGTTGGGGCAAAGCAGAAAATTTAGGGG
>JBIIVA010000051.1:0-13975 GCA_044339705.1 Crocinitomicaceae bacterium | reverse complement strand
TTTAATTTTTTTGACGGTCCAATGTTTTCTTTTAAAACAGTACTTCCAAAAACATCTAGCATTTTTAATGAAGCCGATTCGATTCCAGTCATGGAAATTTGAATATAATCTGTCGCTGGATTCGGAACGATTGAAACATTAATTTCTTCCTTAATCGGCTTTATTGATGCTACAAAATCCACTTGAACATCAACAGAGTCCTGGAAATTTACACCATCTGAAGACACGTAATAGCGATACAACGCTGTACCACTAGTAACATCGTCAGGGTTAATTTCACACTTTAATTTACCATATTCCCCTACAGCCACATCAAAAATGTCACCCAAAGGAGAATTCCATGGATTTAAGTTGCTCACACCATAACAACCTCCTGCTAGGGTGTTTGAAGAATGCCCCCAACATAACTGATCTGACCAACCCGCAGGAACATTTAGTTTTTTTCGCGTCACAATCCATTGTTGTGTTTGATTGGTGTTGTTAACAAAGTTAAGATTAATATCAAAAAGCTCAGAGCCAGGAGCTGTTATTTGATAAACACCTCCGGACAAGTCGTAGGTGGAACCGTTTAAAAAGATGGATATTCCATTTGGGGTTTGGGAAATGGAATTGAAAATGATGCTGAAAAATACAAACGATAGTAAAGTTTTCTTCATTTCAACGGAGTTACTTTTAACAAATATAAAAAAAAATAGGAGAACATCAAATTTAACACAAGAATTAACAAACCACAACTTTTTTATAACTTTGGTTTTCGGCACGATTTTTTGAATCTGTTGTGTTAATTTGAATCAAACCATGAAATATACGCTACTGATATCTGTTTTTTTTGTTTACAGCCTCTTAGCTTTCAGCCAAAATGAAACGGAACACTCTTTCGACAATAAAAAAGTACCATCTGTAAATCTTACAGACATGAAGGGAAAAGCCTTTAATACTTCGGAATTGGGGTTGAAGAGCCCTATTGTTTTCTGTTTTTGGGCAACTTGGTGTGCGCCTTGCAAGAAAGAATTGAATACCATTCATGACTTGTACTCTGATTGGCAAGAGGAAACGGGTGTAACGCTTGTGGCGGTTTCAATCGATGATGAAAAGACCAAAAGTCAAGTGCCAGTTTATGTGAATGGTAAAGCATGGGATTATCTCGTTTTAATGGATCCGAACGGAGACTTTAAACGCGCCATGGGTGTAAATAATGTTCCACACACATTTTTGGTGGACAAAGAAGGAAATGTTGTATATTCTCACAATAATTACGCGCCGGGAGATGAGGAAAAACTTTATCAAGAAATTAAAAAATTAACCGGCAAATAGCCTTGAATGATCAAATACTTTTTACCTGCTCTTTTCTTTTTCTTTTCCTTTCATTTTTTTGGACAAGGGAATTTAACGGGTAACGTTGAATCCATTTTTCAATACCTCAACAACGACACTATTATTGACGCAAATCAACCCCCGGAAAAAGGTTTGATTAATTCTTACATGAACGTTTTCTATACCTACGGTAACTTCAAAGCAGGAATTCGACTAGAGTCTTATTTGCCTCGAATTCAAGGATATCCTAATCGCTTTGACGGAACGGGTGTTGGAATGCGTTACATCGGATATTCGAATGACTTTGTGGATGTTACTTTAGGTTCCTTTTACGAGCAATTTGGAACAGGATTATCGCTAAGAGCATATGAAGACCGCGCTTTAGGGTATGACAACTTAATTGATGGAGCACGTTTAATTGTTCGGCCAAGAAAGGGAATCGTTTTGAAAGGTGTTTATGGTTATCAGCGTTTTTCTTTTCAACAAGGAAAAATTGTGCATGGTGCTGGAATCGTTCGTGGAATTGACGCTGAGATTAACTTAAACGAGGCATTTAAAAAGTTGGACTCTATGCCACTAGACATTGTTCTAGGTGCTTCTTTCGTAAGTAAATATCAGAAAGATGATGACGAACAATACATTTTACCTGAGAATGTTGCCACTTATGGAGGAAGAGCCAAAGTGCGTTATAAAGATGTGTTTTTCGATGCGGAATATGTAATTAAAGAGCAAGACCCCTCCTCAGACAATCAAAAAATTTATAACTATGGTCATGCCGCCGTTTTTAATCTCGGATACACTAGGAAAGGACTTGGTGTTTTACTCTCGGGTAAGTCGGTTGACAACATGAGTTTTCGCTCGGATCGAAATAAAGACCTACAAGATTTATTTATAAATTATTTGCCTTCACTTAATAAAACTCATACTTACAACCTAGTGGCTACACTTTATCCTTATGCTACTCAGCCGTTGGGAGAAGTTGCTTATCAGGCAGATTTTATTTATACGTTTAAAAAAGGTTCTTCATTAGGCGGAAAGTATGGTTTAACGATTGGAGCCAACTACTCAACAACCTTTCGCCCAGTGCAACACACGAGCAACATTAACTTGTTAGATTCCTCCCGCGTTACTTACGAAACCCGCCCTTTTGACAAGAGCGATTCATTATATTGGGAGGACATCAATTTAAACATCACTAAGAAATTTTCGAAAAAGTTCAGTGCCATTGCTAGTTTTTACAGTATTAAAATCAACAACGATGTTGCAAAAATCTCTAATGATGCGCAGGGAATTATTCATGCGAATATTGGTGTTTTGGAGTTGGCATACAAAATAAACACGAAGCATTCGTTGCGCATGGAATTGCAAGGTCTTTTCGTTCAAAAAGAAGATGGAGCGATTAAAGACAAAGGCAATTGGGTAACAGCACTTATTGAATATTCGATTTCCCCGAATTACTTCTTTAGTTTTATGAACCAATACAATTATGGTAATCCAAACCCTGAAAAACGCGTTAATTATCCTATTTTTACGTGTGGATACATTCGAGAAGCCACTCGATTTATGATTTCTTACGGACGTCAAAGAGCAGGATTATTTTGTGTTGGTGGCGTTTGTCGATTTGTCCCTGCCTCAAATGGTTTAACTTTAAGTTTCACACAAAGCTTTTAAAAATGAAATACCTTATATTGAGTTTTTTAGCTGTTTTATTTGTATTACAGTTTACTGCATGTGATCACGTTGAAAATCCGTATCCCAAAAAACAAGAATTTGATACAACGCTCTATCCTGGAAATTGGTCTGACTACGTTGCAAATGAATGGCCAGCCTTCGGTGCTAATACAAAAACTGACCGAAATGTTTTAATTGAGGATTTTACAGGACATAAATGTATTGTTTGTCCTGCTGCTGCCGACTTAGCTCACCAATTACACGAAGCAAATCCGAATCGCGTATTTATCGCTTCAATTCACTCAAGTTATGAGGGCATGTCTGAATATCAGTCGGTGTCCCCTCCAGAATATCCTACCGATTTTACAAATGTTCAAGGATTAGAAATTGGTGCATTTTTCGGGGACTATGATGCCGGTTTTTTAGGTAATCCAAGAGGAACGGTTAATCGAATTAATACAGGAACCATTTTCATTGGACCACTTGCTTGGACAAATCTAACCAATACAACGTTGAATAATAACATTCTTAAGGTTAATATGCAATCGGCTCTAAATTATTTTCCACAAACAAAAGGAGCATTTTTACATGTGGAGATTGAAAAAATGGATCAATCGCTTTCCAATGAATTGGCTGTGGTGACATATCTCATTGAAGACTCGTTGGTGGGAGATCAAAAGATGGGAGATAACTCGCACAATTCTTCCTATATCCATCGCGATATTCATCGTGGAAATATTGATGGGAAGGCTTTCGGACGTGTTCTCAAGTCGAGCGATATGAAAAACGGCAAATATTACGTAGATTATACTTTTGTTGTTCCAAATCAGTTGGATGGAACATTCAACCCTGAAAACATGCACGTTTTGATTTACGTTTACGACAAAGTGACTTGGGAAATTTATCAAGTTATCAAACAAAAAATAGTTTCATAAATAAGGTTATTTATATATTTGGATAACTTTTGTCATGGCACTGAAACAGCAACTTACCCAAAAATTAGAGCAAAGACTTTCTCCCCAACAAATTCAATTGATGAAGCTCTTGCAAGTTCCAACAATGGAGCTAGATCAGCGGATAAAACAAGAAATAGAGGAGAATCCAGCTCTTGAGGAAGGGGCAGATGATACAGAAGATGATTTCGACAACCAGGACGAAGACTTCGATGATGATTCTGATGGCGACGACGAATTTGACATCTCGGATTATTTGGATGACGATGTAGCCGATTATAAAACACAAACCAATAACAGCTCCAAAGATGACGAAGAACGGGTGATTCCGCTTTCTGGCGAACAGTCTTTTCAGGAAAAACTAACCGAACAACTTCATTTATTGGATTTAGATGATAAGCAATTCATGATTGCAGATATTCTCATTGGAAACTTAGATGAATCTGGTTATTTGAATCGCGACCTGGAAGCTATCGTAGATGACTTGGCCTTTGCTTTGAATGTAGATACAACAGAAAAAGAAATCGAAGAAATCTTGATGCTAATTCAAGAACTCGATCCCGCAGGAGTAGGGGCGAGAAACCTGCAAGAATGTCTTTTGCTTCAGATTAAACGAAAACAAGACGGAGACATTGTCCGCTACACGGCTAAGAAAATCCTTGAGAATTACTTCGAGGAGTTTACGAAAAAGCATTACGATAAAATCGCTAAGAAATTAGAAATCGAAGATGAGGATTTGAAAGAAGCTATTGATGAGATTCTAAGATTAAATCCAAAGCCAGGAGGATCGATGCGTGAATCAGCAAAAAATTATCAGCAAATAATTCCGGATTTCATGCTCTTTGAAAACGATGGTCGCTTGGAGTTATCAATCAACGGAAGAAACGCTCCTGAATTAAAAGTAAGCAAGGAATATGAAAGCATGCTTCGATCATATTCTGAAGGTGCTAAAAGTTCAAAAGCCGACAAGGAAGCAGTTACATTTGTTCGTCAAAAACTAGATAGTGCCAAATGGTTTATTGATGCAATCAAACAACGCCAGCAAACCTTACTATTGACGATGGATGCTATCCGTCATTATCAAGAGGCTTATTTCTTGACCGGTGATGAAACCAAGTTGAAACCAATGATTTTGAAGGATATCGCAGATATGGTTGGTTTGGATATCTCAACAATTTCGCGCGTTGCAAATAGCAAGTATGTGCAAACGAATTTCGGAATCTACCCACTCAAATATTTCTTTTCCGAATCTCTTTCAACAGACAGCGGGGAAGAGGTTTCAACTCGGGAAGTGAAAAAAATCCTTTCAGACGCAATCGAAGGAGAAGATAAACGTAATCCCTTAACCGATGAAAAATTGATGGAGTTATTGAATGAAAAAGGTTATAACATAGCACGCAGAACCGTCGCGAAATACCGTGAGCAATTGAATTTACCTGTTGCACGAATGAGAAAAGAACTGTAACATGAAAAGGGTCCTTTCACATTTTTTCTCTTGGATATTTCTTCCGCTTTTGATGCCAACTTATGGTTTGCTTTTGACGCTTTACATTCCTTCGGAGCAAATTCAATTAGATAAAGATGCTCTCTACCTTCTAAATCCAGAGTTGAAAAAGCAGTTGCTCTATTTGTTTTTTACATTCAGCGCTTTAGCTCCCGGAATTTCTTTTTTCGCTTTGCACAAGCGACAGATTATTTCCACGATTGATATGGAAAATCAGCGAGAACGAAATATTCCTCTTATGATTATGTTCGCTTATTGTTTGGTTTTATACCTCATGTTTGTTTTTAAGGCTCCAAATAACATCCTCCCCAAATATTTTTACGCCTTGCCGCTCTCAGGAGCAGTCGTTACAGGTTCTTTCATGGTTATTAATCGTTGGATTAAAATTTCGATGCATGCCGGTGGAGCTGGCATTTTAGTTGGGTATTTGATCGCATTTGCGAAGCACCAAGCACAATTTGAATTTTGGATTATCCTTGCTGCGGTTTTAGCTTCTGGGGTAACGATTGCTTCGCGGCTATACTTAAACAAGCATCGACCAATTGAGGTTTATACTGGTTGGTCGCTAGCTGTTTTAATTACCTTTCTTTGTAATGATCTCTACCCGTTTATTGTTGTTAAAGGTTAATAAATTAAATATTTATAAACGAAAGGAGATCGTTTTATGAAACTAGATGATGAATTTAAAGCGGCACTCAGTCGCTTGTCTGAAAAAGAAAAGGATAAACTTATTTTTCGCTTGATAAAGCATGATTTAAAGCTTGCAAATCGACTTCGTTTTGAATTATTACAAGAATACACGGTTGAAGAATCCAGAGGCCGCATAAGAGATTTGGTGGAAAAAGCAATGGAGAGGCTTCTTGACGCCGACCCAAAATTTTATTCATCAATGGATTTGCTCTGGCGAATAAAGGATTTTATTTCTCAAATAAATGATCATGTGGCCACAACTAAGGATAAATATGGCGAAATCGAATTACCTTTATTTCTCATAAATAGAGCGCTAAAGGTATATCTAAAAAAAGACTTGAGTCAAAAGTCCCTGTATGACAATCGCTTGGAGCAATACCTGATTAACAAATGCATGCGAATGTTATTACTCATTCAAAAAATTGACCGTGATTTTTGGTTGGACTTCAATGAAGATCTAAGGGAAATACAAACTGCATTTAGTCAAACACATAAATTAATGAAATTATCCATATACAATGGATTTGATGTCAATTGGTTTAATCTAGAGCACCTTCCTGAAGATTTGCCTGTGATTTATAAGGAATATCGAGAAAATGGTTATTTTCGTTAGCCCCTTCAAATTTTAAAAAAAGCGGATAACTATTTCAAATCAAATGACTCCAATAATTTTGGAACGGTAACGCTCCAATGCAATTCATGTTGAATTTTAACCCGTAAAGCTTCCGTTTGATGAGGTTCACCATGGTTAAGGAAAATGGATTTTGGCGGTTTATTGAAGTTGCGTAACCAATCCATCATTTCTTCACGATCAGCATGAGAGGATAGAGAACTGATACTGCGAATATTACACAGCACTTTTCGAAACTGACCAAAAAACTTGATTTCAGAATCCCCTTCGATGATTGATCTTCCACGCGTTCCTTCTCCCTGAAAACCAACAAATAATAGGGTGTCATTCGGGTTTTCAATGTTTTTATTGAGATAATGCAAAATGCGTCCACCTTCAATCATTCCGCTTCCCGCTATGACGATTTTCGATTTGTTGTCGGAAACAAGCGCCTTAGATTGAAATATGTCGTTAATAAATACGATATCCTGATACATCTCATTTATTTCTTTCGTCGATATTTTCTGCCAAGAATGATATTGGTGAAAAACTTTGGTGGCGTTTATTCCCATCGGTGAGTCCAAGAAAACCTCCATTTTAGGAAATTTTCCTTCTTGTTTGAGCTGGTAAATTAGATACATTAATTCTTGTGTGCGCTCAACCGCAAAACTCGGAATCATCAGCGTTCCTTTATTTTTTAGTGTTTCATTTATAATCTCGAGGAAGTCAGCCTTGACATCATCTGACTTTTCATGATTTCGATCCCCATAGGTAGATTCCAAAACAATGTAATCCGCTTCTTTGACGTGTTTAGGTGGATAGAGTAACATCGGTTCTTTTCTTCCTATGTCGCCACAAAAAATGATTTTTTTACCATCAACTAAAAGATTTACGAATGCACCACCTAAAATATGGCCACTATTCAAAAACTCGAATTTCATGTTTTCATTTAAAATCACCCATTCATTTAAGTCGTGTCCAACGAAAAGCGGTAGGCATGCTTCCACATCCTTTACTTCATACAAAGGCTCTGCTTTTTCATGTTTGGAATACCCATGAGAGGTTGCTCTTTCAGCATCTTCCTCCTGAATTTTTGCACTATCTTTAAGGATGATTTCGGTTAAGTTGAGTGTTGGCCACGTGCAATGAATAGATCCTGAAAAACCTTTTTTAACCAAAAGAGGCAGGTATCCGCAGTGATCTAAGTGGGCATGGGTAAGAATGACGGCATCTATGCTCGAAGGGTTAATCGGAAAATCCATCCAATTCATTTTTCGCAACTCTTTGATGCCTTGAAACAGGCCACAGTCAATTAAAATTCTTTTGCCGTTCCATTGAACCATTGTTTTTGAACCTGTAACGGTTCCCGCACCACCTAAAAATTTCAAACTTGTAGTTTTTTTGATGATTTCCATGTTTAATTTTTACCGAATTTAAGAAGCATTCAACCGCATAATAGGTTTACATTTGAATACTGTAAAAACTAATTTTCGCTTACAAATCTGAGATTTCCCTTATATTTGTTTCATGCAATCTAATTCAAGTTGGTTATTTGATGGCGAGCCTGTTCAAACAAGTGAAGGAGCTTTTGTAAAGTGGTATGATCATCAATTCTTTCTTCTTATTCACAACGGAAAGAAATTTCATGGGGAAATTGTCAAGGATGATTCCGAAAATAACATGTTGACCATTAAAATCAATCATCGAATATTTCAAGTTAAAAAACGTGGTGAACTAGATGATTTAATTGCATCATTGGGATTGGATAAACCAAAAATCAAGAAGTTAAAAGAACTTTATGCCCCAATGCCTGGAAGGGTTTTGAAAATTTTTGTTTCTGTTGGCGATGAAATCCAACCGGGCGAAAACGTTCTTTCTCTTGAAGCTATGAAAATGGAAAACATCTTAAAGGCTGAAGGAGTAGGAAAAGTTAGCGCCATCAATGTTTTTGAGGGAGACGTAGTTGAAAAGGGAGCTGTTTTGATATCTTTTGATTAAATAATCAAATTGAATTTTTCATTCAAAATATTTAACGGTTTTATTTTCGAGAAAAGTCATTTTTTGATGAGATAAAGTTATCTACACAACTCATTTTTAAAGGTTTATTTTCGGTTAAAGAGCTATCTTTGGCAAAAATTTTTAAAAGATGAAAAGAATTTATTTTCTGTTTTTTACATGTTTTTCTTGCTTTTTGTCATTCGCTCAATGTGAGTATACATTTACGGTATTTGACAGTTATGGCGACACTTGGAACGGAAATGAAATGGTTATCATCCAAAATGGCGACACCGTAGCAACTTTATTGGGTCCCGCGTCAATAGATCCAGAGGATACGGTAATCACTTTAACTACTGGTCTTGCCGCAACTTTGGAATGGAACATTATTGGTTCCTATACTTCAGAGGTTGGCATTCAGGTATATGATCAATTTGGAACTTTGGTTTATGAGTTGCCCTACGGTTCAGTCGATCTTGCAGGAACCACTATTTATTCATGGACACCTGTTTGTACTCCTTGTTTTGGAACACCTAATCCTGGAGCAACTGTTTCAACTGACACAACAATTTGCGATGGCGGTTCAGCGACATTATCTATGCAAAATCTTCCAAATGGAATAGGAATAACTTATCAATGGTATTCTTCTTCTGATGGTGTAAATTATACGGCGCTTACTGGAGATACCCTATCTACTCTGGTCGTAAGTACAGGCCCGAACACTTTCTATTATTGTGAATTAAATTGTTCGGGAAACATAGGTACCTCAACTCCAATATTAATATCACAAGCACCTCACACTGAATGTTATTGTGTTCCTGAATATTCTAGTGGAACCATGGCAGGGGATTTAATTTCAAATGTCGAGATTATTGGAACGTCATTATCGAATAATACTGGTTTTGTTTCAGGAGGACCATCCTACACATTTTTTATCGGTCAACCTAATTTCACCGCAACACTAGTTCCATCGGCTTCTTACAGCGTAAATATTTCTACCGGAGAATACGGAAGCCAGGGATATGCGGCATGGATAGATTACAATGATGATGGTTTGTTTACAATAGATGAACGAATTGGTTACACGGAATCATTGGTTGGTACTGGTTTTACGCAGGATCAAGTTAATGATTCGGCAACCTTCGTAATTTCACTTGCTTGTTTTCCTCCTTCTGGGACACATCGTTTAAGAATCAGAGGCGTGTATTACGTAGAAGGAAATTTAATAGACCCTTGTTCTTCCTATGGTTATGGTGAAACAGAGGATTATTTAATTACGATAAGCGAGGCTCCAAGTTGTCTTTCAGCAGGTCAAGTTGTTGAGGTGAACAATACCCAAACAACAGCAACTATTTCTTGGTTGTTAAATTGTTCCTCAGCAACTACTTTTGATGTTGAATATGGTCCAGTAGGATTCACTCAAGGTACGGGCATTTTGCTTTTAAACCAAGTGGTTTCAATTTCTGCAGATACAGCAACGATTGAACTATCCGGATTGTCGGAAAATACGGAATACACCATTTATTATCGTGCTGTTTGTGGAAACGAGTCAAGTCCTTGGTCAGCAGGAAATAATTTCTTTACCCTGTGTAACGCAATTGCGGCTAATGGTTTTTGTGAGAGCTTTGATGATTTCTCGGCAACTGAGAATTGTTGGACTATTTGGAATTTAAATCAAGATGAAGATTCGTGGTCAACAAACGAAGAAATTTCGCCTTTATCTGGTAATAATTCGGCAGCAATTAACACAGACTTTAATTTTGGAGAAAATGATGATTGGCTTATAACTCCCCAATTATCGCTTTCCGGGGGCGAGGTATTAAGATTCAATTATAAAGTAGAGAGCGCAACTGAACCAAATGACTTTCACATTTTATTGTCAACCTCTGGTATGCAGCCTTCCAATTTCATGGATACATTAATGTCTCATTTGGCAAGTAATGTAAATTACATGGATACCATTCTTGATTTGTCGCCTTATTCCGGAAATATTTATATTGCTTTTCAAATACCTTATGGAAGCACAAATGATGGTTGGCGTTTATACATTGATGATGTATGTATTTATTCATGCTTAGTCGCAGGCAATGATGGCGCAATGACTGTTTGTAGAAACGAACCTTTCGATTTATTTGATGGTTTGACAGGAACATTTAACCAATCAGGGACGTGGTACAATCCTTCTAATCAAACATTAACTGGTAGTTTGGATACGGCAAGTAATATTCCGGGACAATTTAATTATTATTACATTTCTTCAAGTGAATTTTGTTCGGCTGATACTTCAGTTGTTTTAGTAAACGTTGATGCTTCATGCGCCTACAGTTCGATGGAAGAAATGGATCAAACGAATATTTCAATATTTCCAAATCCATCAAAAGGCTCATTTAACCTAAAAGTGAGTGCTTTTACTGAACAAAAATCAATGGAAGTTTCAGATATGAATGGTCGAATAATCTTAATCAAACCTAATCTAATTCAGGCAAATGGAACCTACTCCATGGACCTTGATAATCAGTCAAAAGGGATATACTTTGTTCGTATATTTGGAAAAACAAGTTCAAAAACCTATAAAGTTGTAATGCAATAAGTTAAACATAATTAGAATTAAGTTCAACGGAATAGTTATTTTTTGTAATCTAGAAATAAGGTTTTTCATATACATTTGAACATGGCTAAAAATATCATTGTTACAGGAGGAGCAGGTTACATTGGATCACATACAGTTGTTTCATTGGTTGAAAATGGATACACTCCAGTTATTTTGGATGATTTTCGTAATGCTAATCGCGTCGTTGTTGATGGTCTTAAATCGATTTTACAAGCTGAACCAATTATCCACGAAGGAGACATTTGTGACCCTAATTTTCTGGGTTTCATTTTTGAAAAATATAAGCCTCTGGCGGTAATTCATTTTGCAGCCTATAAAGCTGTCGGAGAATCTGTTGCTGAACCTATCAAATATTATCAAAACAATATTTCGGGATTGGTGAATGTGCTTCAAAAAATGTTGGAGTTCAATATTTCAAATTTCGTTTTTTCTTCTTCTTGCACCGTTTATGGTGAACCGAAAGGACAAAAGGAAGTGACAG
Source organism: Crocinitomicaceae bacterium (assembly GCA_044339705.1). Taxonomy (GTDB): domain Bacteria; phylum Bacteroidota; class Bacteroidia; order Flavobacteriales_D; family Crocinitomicaceae; genus UBA952. The sequence continues at coordinate 2,146 of JBIIVA010000051.1, read as the reverse complement.
AAGAAACTGAGAAAAATTTACCGAATTCACCTTATGGTTATACAAAATGGATCGGGGAACAAATTATTCAAGATGTTTTCAATGCTAACAAGCATCTGAAAGTCATTAATTTAAGATATTTTAATCCTGTTGGGGCGCATAAAAGTGCTTTGATTGGTGAATTTCCAATTGGCAGACCCAACAACCTCCTTCCATTTGTTACGCAAACCGCGATTGGAAAACAAGATATGTTGACTGTTTTCGGAAATGATTACCCAACTCCCGATGGAACCTGCATTAGAGACTACATTCACGTGAGTGATTTGGCGAAGGCGCACGTAAAAGCTGTTGACTTTTTAATGGAAAATAAATCCGGCTTGCTTGAAAACATAAACATCGGAACAGGAAAAGGAACAAGCGTGAAGGAAATTATTCAAGCATTTGTGAAAGAAACAGGAGTTGTTTTAAACTGGCAATACGGTCCTCGCAGAGAAGGTGATGTGGTTGAAATTTATGCTAACGCGAGTAAAGCAGAAAAACTTTTGGGTTGGAAATCCGAACTTACAATTATTGATGCCGTAAGAGATGCTTGGAATTGGGAACAATATTTGTCGAAATGAAATTGAAAAGGGGATTAGTTTTATTAACGCTGCTTGTTTTTAGCTCAATAAGAGCGCAAGACTCTTTGTTGATTTCTCGTCACCGACCAGGATTATTTTGGTTTTTCGATGGTCTGCGCCCCACCAAAAGTACAGATAATCACAAGTACGATCGGTTAATAATCGATTTGACTTATAACGATTGGTCCGGCGAATTGAAACCTTTTCAAAATCGTTGGAATTCAATTGGGGTAAATGTAAATTTCATGAAAGACATCAAGTTCAAAAAGACAAGGGTGTTTTCTTTGGGCTTGGGTTTAGGATACGGGTTTTCATCAATTTCATCCCAACAAAAATTTGCAGTACAAAACAATATAATTGAATTTTCAACCATTCAAAAATCGAGCATTTACGATTATTCTTGTTTCAATAACCATCGTTTTTTCATGCCATTGGAGTTACGATTTTCAACTAAAAACTGGAATCGTTGGAAGTTTGCTGTTGGTGGTTCTTTTGGTATAAATGCTGCAATGAAGCAACGATTAATAGATTCAGATGGGGCAAAAATGGAACGCACGAATCTCAGCGAATACACTTCAATACTAAACTATGGCGTTCACACGCGGTTGGGGTACCGAAACTTCAGTCTTTTTGGGTCCTATCAAATCAACAACCTGTTTCGCGGACGTGGTAATCCTGATTTACATCAATTCCAACTTGGCTTAAGCATATCTCTTTTCTAATGTTTATTGATACGCACGCACATTTATATTCCGAAGAATTTGAAACAGATTCGGATGAATCAATTCTTCGTGCCCAAAAAGAAAATGTAAACTACATTTTGCTTCCCAACATTGATGTGTCGAGTATAAACCCAATGCTTAACCTTAATAATAAGTTTACGAATTGTATTCCGATGATGGGATTGCATCCAGGTTACGTGAAAGAGGATTGGGAACAGCAATTGAGTACTATTGAAAAAGAGCTTTTTGATTTTCCTGAAAAATATTGCGCAGTTGGTGAAATTGGCATGGACTTATATTGGGACACTACTTTTTGTGAGCAGCAAAAAACAGTCTTTCGTAAACAAATTCAGTGGGCAATAGAATTGAAACTACCGATCGCTATTCATTGTCGAAATGCATTTGATGAAATCTTTGAAATTTTAGATCAAGAAAACGCTCCTGAATTAACAGGTGTTTTTCATTGTTTTACTGGCAATTTAGACCAAGCGAAACACATATTAAATTATGGTGGATTTAAGTTTGGAATCGGTGGTGTTATCACTTACAAGAAATCGGAATTACCCGAATTAATTCAACAAATTGATTTGGAACATATCGTTTTGGAAACTGATGCGCCCTACCTCCCGCCCGTTCCATATCGTGGAAAACGCAATGAATCCTACTACATACCTTTGATAGCGGAAAAACTTGTAGAAATTTATGCGCTTCCGATATCCGAAATTGCTGAGAAAACAACTCAAAATGCGATACATTTGTTCCAACTTGAGAAATTTGGCGTAAAATGAGCACTCCTAAAATCCTTATTATATACACGGGCGGAAC
>JBIIVA010000213.1:0-3764 GCA_044339705.1 Crocinitomicaceae bacterium | reverse complement strand
GTGCGTGTCCTACACTAGGCGCATTAAATAAATACGAACCCGAAACCGATGAACTAACACCCATATTTCTGAGAATGAATGAAACTTCGCCATTCACACCACCATCCACATGAATCGATTTGGACGGATTTTTTTTGCGAAATTGCCGAATCTTCGAGAAATTAATTTTATCAAATACGCCTCCACTTTGTCCGGGAATCGTTGCCATGATTAAGATAAAATCGAAATCAGCGTACTCGTCAAAAACCTCAATAGAAGTGGGTGTAATCACTGCCAATCCTTTTTTTCCTTTAATTTCGATTGGTAAGTTCAATGAAGATTTCAAATTCTCGAATTGAAAAGTCACATATTCAACTGGATTTATAATTAATAAATCGTAATACTTTTCAGGATTTTCAGTGATGATGTGCAAATCAATTGGCAAGGCACACCATTCACGAATTCGCTGAATGTCCTCAAAAACAGACAAATCATCATTGCAATCCACATGCAACAAATCCACTTGATGTGCGACGAGATCTTCAATCACTTCTTTTAAAGGTCTTTTTTTGTCACTGTAAATAGAAGCCGAAATTTTCATCTTTACAAATGTAACAAATGACGACGTAGTAAAGGATAGTTTCTGAAAATGATTTTATTGATATGAACCAATTAAAATTCCTTCAGTAAGAACTCGCGCAAATGTAAATGTTGAACACCTCGGATATTTTTCGGAGCAAATTCATCCATCGAAACTACATATTTTGGATAGTTATCACGGATTTCCAACAGATTTCCGAACTCGCGATCAATTACATCTTGACTGGATAATAAATAGCAAACCTGAACATACATTTTAGTTCCGTTTTTCGATGCAACAAAATCTACTTCCTTAGATGATAACTTTCCAATTTGAATTTCGTAATCATTTACTTGCAAGTAATTAAAGACGACATTCTCAATCGTTTTGGAAATATCGAATTGATCGAAACCCAAAACGGCATTCATTAAACCCCAATCTTCAAAATAGAATTTCTCACTGATTTCAAATGTTCGTTTTCCTTTCAAATCGTAACGTTTGACGCGATTAATCAAAAAGGCTTTACATAAGCAATCGATGTAATTCAATACCAACTGCGGCGACATATCGATTCGCTGTGACTTGAGGTAATCACTTATTTTTTTTGCTGAAATCAAACTTCCTGTCTGTAGAGCCAAGAAGAAAATCAAATTTTCTAAAAAATTGACGTTACGAATTTGATTTCGCTGAACAATATCCTTTAAAACGATTGTCGATCGAATATTTTTCAAATACTCCTCAATGAGCATTGAGTTCGAGTCTAAATTTTTGATGAAGGGTAGTCCACCCCAAAGAATGTAATTTCGAATTGCTTCATTTGAATCTTCGAGTCGATTAAAATTCAAAAACTCACCATATGTTAATGGTGAAATATTTATTTCCACGTAACGTCCGCTCAAAAGAGTAGCTAATTCGCCAGATAAAATAGTCGCGTTACTTCCTGTGCAATAAATATCAAAATCAGGAAAAAGAGCAAAATGACGAATCGCTATCTGAAAATCTTCAATCTCTTGAATTTCATCGATGAACAAATAATTTTTTTCCTCAATTGAGCGTTTAGATTCGACGTATGCAACTAATTTTTCAGCGTCTGTAAGATCTTTGAATTCGAAGTTTTCTTTGTTGATGTAGATGATATTTGCAGAAAAATTTTCTTCAATGTAATCCATCAGTTGAAAAAGAATGAAACTTTTCCCAACCCGACGTTGACCAACGATCACTTTAATTAGATTCGTATTGATGAATCCTTTAATTTTCTGCAAATAATAAGAACGTGGTGTGTACTGCATTTTTAATATTGATCAAATTTACTACTTATATCTTAAATCTGAATAATTAATTAGTATTATTTACGTTATAGATGAAACATTAAACATTATATGAGTATTTTTAATCTATATATTAGTTTTAATTGGTTTATTTGTTCTTGGGTTATTCTTTCTAATTTTATCCGTCATGTTTCAAAAATCATTTTTCTCAGAAGATTTCTTACACTTTTTCATTGAGTTGGCACCAAACAACCACAAAGATTGGTTTGATGTGAATCGCAAGCGCTACGAAGAAAGTATCAAAAAACCATTTTATGCCTTTACCCAACATGTGATTGATCGCATTGCGCAATCGGATGCTTCGTTTAAAGATTTGTTGGCAAAGGATTGTGTTTTTCGCATCAATCGCGACATTCGTTTTTCCAAAGATAAATCGCCCTACAAATTGCAATATTCGGCAGTAATTGCTCCGAATGGCAAGAAAAGTAAGGCCGTCAACGGCATTTATTTTGAATTTGGTCCGGAGCACGTTCGTGTTTATGGCGGAATTTACGAAATTGAAAAAGATGACTTGGATTTAATCCGCGAAGGAATAGCCAATAACCTCGATGAATTTCAAAAAATCTATAATGCCAACCAATTCAAATCCCATTTCGGAACCATTTTGGGTGAGAAGAATAAAGTAATTCCTTCTTACTTGAAAGAAGCCGCCTCAAAAGAACCTTTGATTTTCAACAAACAATGGTATTTCTTTCAGGAATTTCCTGCAGCAACCATATTAGATCCCAATCTAGATCAACTTGTTTTGGACTGCTTTGCGGCTGGTCGACCAATCGAACAATTTTTTAATCAATTCATAAAACGAATATGAACAAATTATTTTTTCCTTTTTTTATTTTCTTGTCAACAGTAACTTTCGCTCAGAAAAAAGAGTTGACACTGAAAGAATCCGTTTTAAAGCAACGTGCTCTTTCGCCTGATCGCGTGAACAATTTTCTTTGGATTCCAAATTCCAGTTATTATTCGTTTTGTTCGGCAGATTGGAAATCCGTTTTCAAATCCACGTTATCAGGAGAAAAAGAAACTGAATTAGCAAAAATCGACGATGTAAACACTGCGCTAAAAACAACTTATGGAAGTTTTTTCGGAATAACTTGGCTTTCAGAAAATGAAATTCTCCTGAACGATGGCCAAACCATTGCAAAATGGAATGTCTCAACGAAATCGGGTTCTGTTTTGAAAAAATCTCCGGAGAATGCTGCAAATCAAAGTTACCATTCCAAGTCAAACCAATTGGCTTACACGATTGATAATAATTTGTTTGTGGATGGAAAAGCTGTGACAAAAAATAAAGATAAAAACATCGTTTCTGGTCAATCAATCGCTCGCAATGAATTTGGAATTTCCGGAGGGATTTTCTGGTCTCAATCGGGGAATATCTTGGCGTTTTATCAAAAAAATGAAACAAATGTGCACAACTATCCTCTGTTGGACATAAATGCAACGCCAGGCGAACTTGTTTCCATCAAATACCCGATGGCAGGACAAAAATCGGAAGAGCCCCGTGTAGGAATCCACAATGTAAAATCGAAGAAAACAATATATATCAATCCACGTGTTGCAAAAGATGACTATTTTACAAATTTAACTTTTACACCAGATGAAAAATTTATTGTTGTCGCTGAAGTGAATCGTGATCAAAATCACATGTGGTTAAATGTATACGAATCCAAATCAGGAAAATTCGTTAAAACGCTTTTCGAGGAAACCAATGAAAAATGGATTGAACCTGAGCATCCGGCTTATTTTCATTCAGAATCCAACGATTTTATTTGGATTTCAGAGCGCGATGGTTTCAACAATTTATACTGGTATGATTTCAATGGAAAATTAAAGAAAAAGTTGACCGAACATAAATTTGTCGTGAAAGACAAATT
>JBIIVA010000212.1:0-3797 GCA_044339705.1 Crocinitomicaceae bacterium | reverse complement strand
TGTAGGTCGTCGAAACGAGCACAATAAAATTGAAATTATTTCAATGGGGAAGAGTGAATCCCTTGGTGTCATGCGCGGTGTAGTTTCAAATATTGAGAAAACAATTCAATCCATTAAGACAGCAGTAGATGAAACAAGAAATGCAACAGAAGGAGAACTGTCTATTCGAAATGTAAATGTTGGAATTGCAGGACAGCACATCAGAAGCTTGCAACATCGAGGTATGTACACGCGTCGAAATCGTAATGGTGAAATCTCTCAAGCCGATATCAATGCGTTTGTGGATGATATGTACAATATGGTGATGAATCCGGGCGAAGAAATTATAACGGTTATTCCACAGGAATACATTGTTGATGGTGAGCGCGAAATAAAAGATCCTATCGGAATGGCGGGTGTTCGTCTGGAGGCTAATTTCCACGTAATTACCGGTCAGGTTACCAATGTTCTCAATATTAAAAAATGTGTTGATCGCTCTGGATTAAATGTTCGAGAAATTATTCTTGAACCAATTGCATCAGCTGATGCTGTTTTGAGTGAAGAGGAGAAAGAAGCTGGCGTTGTTTTAGTTGATATTGGCGGTGGGACAACCGATGTGGCGATTTTTCAAGATGGAATTATTCGTCACACGGCGGTAATTCCTTTCGGCGGAAACGTAATCACTCAAGATATTAAGGAAGGATGTCAGATCATGCAACGACACGCTGAAGCTCTGAAAGTCAAATTCGGAAGTGCCTTGGCATCAGAAAGTAAAACGAATGAGGTTGTTTGCATTCCCGGTTTGAGAGGTCGTGATCCAAAGGAAATAACATTGCACAATCTTGCAAGCATTATTCAGGCCCGAATGGAGGAAATCATTGAATTGGTGAATTATGAAATTAAAAATTCTGGATACTCCAAAAAATTGATAGGAGGAATTGTTGTTACGGGAGGTGGTTCACAATTGAAGCATTTAACGCAATTATTTGAATATATGACCGGGATGGATACTCGAATTGGCTATCCCACAGAGCATTTGGCAAATACCAATAATTTAGAAAATCTTGCTAGTCCGATGTTTGCGACGGGTATCGGTTTGGTTTTGAATGGATTTCAAACAATGGATCGTTTGAATAAGGAGTCTGGATCGACAATTGAAGAACCACAGCTTGAAAAACCGAACGAGATTCCTCCTACGCACTCTGATCCAAACAAACGAGGAAAGTTTTTCGATAAAATACTTCAAAAAACGAAGGATTTCTTCGACGATAGAGATGATAATTAAAATCAGTTAAAAACAGCTAAATAAATGAATATGGAATTTGATATACCTAGAGAAACAGACTCAATCATTAAAGTTATTGGCGTTGGTGGTGGCGGTAGTAACGCAGTAAATCACATGTATAATCAAGGAATTGTAGGTGTTGATTTCATTGTTTGTAACACAGATCGACAAGCCTTGGATATTTCTCCAGTGCCACATAAGGTTCAATTAGGGCCTGCATTGACAGAGGGACGTGGCGCCGGAATGTTACCAGAAGTTGGAATGCAGGCGGCAATTGAGAATATCGAAGAAATTAGAGAATTACTTTCGAAGAACACAAAAATGGTTTTTGTTACCGCTGGAATGGGTGGAGGAACTGGAACTGGAGCAGCCCCTGTTATTGCACAAGTAGCAAAAGATCTTGGTATTTTGACTGTTGGAATTGTTACGGTTCCTTTCAATTTTGAAGGAAGAAAAAGAAGACAGCAAGCCGAAGAGGGTTTGGATAAAATGCGTCAAAATGTTGATACGCTATTGATTATCAACAACGAACGTTTACGTGAGTTTGGTAAGAATATGTCTTTGACAGATGCTTTCTCACATGCTGATAATATCTTGACTGTAGCAGCTAAAGGAATTGCCGAAGTAATTTCTGTGACTGGAGTCATAAATGTTGACTTCAACGATGTAAATACGGTTCTTCGTAATAGCGGACAAGCCATCATGGGAAGTGCAATTGCCGAAGGAGATGACCGAGCGTTGGTTGCTGTTAAAAGCGCGTTGACTTCACCATTATTAAATGACAATGACATCAACGGAGCAAGATACGTTCTATTGAACATCACTTACGGTAGCAAGGAAGTAATGATGGACGAAATCACAGAAATTACCGATTACATTCAAGACGCAGCAGGAGCAACTGCTGATGTTATTTGGGGACACGGATTTGACGCTTCTCTTGGTGAGAAATTGAGTATTACCTTAATTGCAACGGGATTTAGTTCGACTCCCATAACCGGTTTTGAAAAGGCTCCGGAAAGAAAAATTGTTTCACTTGAAGAGGAAAACAAAAAAGAAATTACCACTCCATTGGTTACTCCTTTTGAGCAAGCAACGGTTACTCCAACAATTCAAGAGCAACTAACGCAAGAACCATTTTTGAAAACGGAGGAAACAGTAGAAAATGTAATCCCAACAGGTTCATTCACTCCAGTAGTAGAGGAGAAAAAATCGTTTGATTTATTTGAATCGAATAACGATATAACCAAGGAAACTAATATCGAAATTAACAATTCATTCGATCAAGTTTCAAATGAACCGGTTACAAGCGTTGCATCGGAAGGACCTATCTCTTATGTTTCTCTTGAGGATAAGAAAACTGAGATTTCTTATGAAATCAACGAAGACGAGACTGTTTCAGAGGTAAAGCCTGAATTTACTTGGGATGTAGTCGATACAACAATTGAAAATGAAAAAGTGGAGGAAGTAAAAGAAGAAGTTCGTCCATTTACACTTTTTGATAGTCCAGTAAATCCAGAGCCTTCAAAAGTGGAAGTGGTTCGTCACATGCTTGAAGATGATGCAAATGACAAACTCAATTTGGAGCAAACTAAAAAAGTTCTTTCGCCGGAGGAACAACAACGTAAAGCACAAGAGCGAGTTTCTAAAATTCAAGAATATACATCTAAACTGAAAAGGGCAGAAGGAATAACTGAGTTCGAAAATGAGCCTGCATTTGTTAGGAGAAACATCAATCTAACTCAGTCAACGCCCAGCTCGGAAGAGTCCTATTCTCGTTTTGGACTTTCGTCTGATAGCGAAGGCAAAACTGGTTTGAGAAATAATAATTTTCTTCACGATAACGTTGACTAATGAGTTTCACTGCAAAAATTAACGAAGCCATCAAGCAAGCAATGCTCGCAAAAGAGAAAGAGCGCTTGGCAGCATTGCGTGATATCAAATCAAAATTACTTTTAGAGGCAACTTCCGGAGCAGGTGGCGAAGTCAGTGATGAAGCAGCAATGAAAATCTGTATGAAACTTCACAAGCAGCGCATGGAGACATACGATTTATATAATGCGCAAGGAAGACAAGATTTAGCCGACGAAGAATTATTTCAAGCGAAGGTGATTGAAGAGTATTTACCGAAGATGTTGTCTGAGGATGAAATTCGTTCCGAAGTAGTTAAAGCAATAAGTGAAGTTGGTGCCACAGGACCTCAAGAGATGGGAAAAGTAATGGGTGTGTTAACTGGCAGATTAGCCGGAAAAGCAGATGGAAAAATCATCGCTTCGATTGTGAAAGAACAACTAAGTAAGTAACAAACAACAAACCGAATAGAGAGGTTATCATTTAATGGTAGCCTCTTTTTGTTTGGAAACTATCATATTAAAACTTAGAATTAAAAAATTAATATTGAGTAATTTACCACATTATATTGAGTATTTTATCTCTTTATATTGAGTAATTTATCTCTTTGTATTGAGTATTTTATTTATATTTGTCTTAAAATACTGTTTATATGATAGTTAGAAGTCAAGAAAAACTACTTAAA
>JBIIVA010000211.1:0-3805 GCA_044339705.1 Crocinitomicaceae bacterium | reverse complement strand
GAGAATAGTTTTGACTTGACAAGAAAGTCATTTTATCATCCAAGCGAATATTAGGAATAGATTTTGATTTTCTCAGAGCAAAATTGCTCTTATCCCCGGTCCATTTTACATAGGATAAGGAATCAATCAGTTTGTTTTGTAAAATCGTGTAATTCGAAAACGCCTGGTAAGCTTTCAATTGACTCTTTAACCAATTTATTTTCTCATTATTTTCAAAAAGTACCGGTTGAAGTTCAAAGTGCGAATCCAGTTTTTTTAGCGTGTTATTAATGTAAACTAAGTTGCCATCGATCAAATCGCTCGTTTTTAATTTGTTTGTTGTAAAAACAATAGACCTCCGAGGATAGAAACTTCGTTCAATTTTCAACTCTTTTCCAACAAATGGAATTGTGTCAGGAACATCTAATTTATAGGCAGTTTTTAAATAATTGAGAATAGTTGGTGCGATATCGTTGTGGGAAACAAATGCTTGTGAAGTTGTACTTTTTTTCAGAAGGGGTGAATAAATCAGAATCGGAATATTGTACTTCGACAAGGAATTTCGACGGTATAGCTCGGTTCCGTGATCGCCAGTAAGAATGTAAACTGTATTTTTAAAATCAGCACGTTTTTTTTCAACCTCGAAAAAGCGTTGAAGCGTTGAATCTACATAACAAAAAGCTCCAAAACTTGAAGCCTGAGAATGAACCATGTAGCGCAATCGTTCATCTTTAATCGAAGATGCTTTTTTAAGTGCAACTTGTTCCCATTTGGCTTTACTCGGATAGATGAAAGGATCATGCGAACTAATGGTTAGAAACACTTTTAAAATGGGGTTCTTCAACTTATTGAATCGGCAACTATCGTCAAATTGAGCTTGCTTAAACAAATCTTCATCCGGGTAACCCCAAGCACTTCCAACAGACTCTTTGTGGATTTGAATTTTTCGATTCCATCTTTTACTTACATAATCTGTTTTGTAAAAACTCATTAATCCAGCCATATTTAGATATTCCAATCGAACGCCGCAATAGAATTGAGTATGATATTCTTTTCTCAATAAGTTGAATAACGAATAATGTCTTGGAAAAGGTAATTGCTGGAATACATTCCCGTCGATTGTATTTGGAACCGAGGCTAAAACAGCCGGTAAAACGTTATGCGTTCGTTGAGAAGTTGAAAATCCATTCGGAAAATACAAAGACTCTTTCGAAAGTGAATCCATAAATGGCATGAGCTCCCCTGTATTTTTGCCACGTTGACCAAACAAATCCGAAGACATACTTTCAACAATAATAATCTTGATATTCGGAGGTCTTCCATCTGACGTTTTCGCTAAATATTGATTCAAAGTGGAAGATTCATCCAAGCGGTGAGCCAACGGAAATCTGGGGTCAAGCTGAATATGCTTACCATAAAAATCAGAAGACAAATTTTTAAAATCTTTGAGTATTGCATTTGTTGGTTTGTCAGAAAAAAAGTAAGAACTAAGACTCCTTTGCAAGAAATAAATAAAGCGATTTTCCTTTAAATTATTTATTTGTGAAGTTGTTGGAATTAAACTTAAAAAAACTGTTCCGAGAACCATAACGATTATTATTTTATGATTGAATGGATATCTTTTCGATAATTTGAGTAAAAGAAAGGGAACAATAACAACTAGGATGATTATTAAAGCAAGAGACCAGGTAAATCGATTCGCAAGATCAGCAATCATCCATATTTCCTCCCAATCAAACAAGAAAAATGATTCGTCCAATCGTTCATGAGCAAACAAAAGATATTGATCGCAAACAATTGTTCCCAAGAGTGCCATGTAAAGCAGAAAGAAATAGAATCGTTTGAAATAGTTAGACCACAATTCAGGAATAACAACGAGTATGCTCGCTCCAAAAATCCAAAATAAGGATAAATTACTTAAAATTTGGATAACTGAAAAAAATAAGACAAGTGCGAAATTTGGTGTTGGGTATTGAAATAAAAAGGCAAACTGAACAATCAGAAATGAAAGGAAAAAACTTAAAACGAATGGGAACAACTGACCAATATGGTTCAACCATTTTTGCATTCCCAAAATTAAGTAAAGATTAAGAAATTACTAATCCCAAAATTATGTGGGATTTGAGAATTTATTTCCCCGCAATATCCATCAACTTCTTAGCGTCAAGCACAGTCATTTTTCTGGTTTGAACTTCAATCAAGCCTTCCTCTTTGAAATCTTTTAATAGACGAATTAAGGTTTCCGTAGCCGTTCCGACAAAATTCGCCATGTCCTCTCGAGAGAGATTTATAGGTTCATCTTCATAGATGTTTGTTAATAGAATCAAAGCAAAAGCCAAGCGTTCGCGAACCGACTTCTGAGCCATGTTTGTTATAAATTCGACTCGATCTGCCAATTCCTTGGAGAGTTCCTTAATAATTCCGTTACGCAAGGTTGGATTTGAATCCATCATCAACAAAAATTCATCCTTTCCAATGAAACAAATATTACTTTCTTCGAGTGTTTCAGCAGCAACATTGTAGGGTTCACCGCTAAACATGGCACGAAAACCGACCAATTCACCTGCCTTTGCGATATGAATGATTTGTTCCTTGCCTTCATCTCCTCGCTTGAATATTTTTACTTTTCCTTGATTGATACAAAAAACACCTCGAGGATATGAAGACTCAAGAAATAAAGATTGATTTTTTTTATAATAACTACAGTCGCTATGCGCTTCAATGTGTTCAATTTCGTCTGCGCATAAATTGCCGAATAAGGACTTTTTTCGAGCAATGCAAGTAGAGCAGTTTACGTGTTTGTGTGATTTGTCAAACATGTTAGTTTGTTTCTATTTTCTTAGCAAATTTAAAAAATTCAGTCGATTTCGAATAATGACCAATATCTCAAACTTCATCTAAAGATGGCTCGCTTCATTAACCATTTTGGATTATTCCAAATCGTGAACGCATTTAACGCAAGTTCGAGGTAAGAATTTTGTAAATGTTTCCTAAAATATTCAATTGTTAGGCGTTTTTCTGAGGGATAACGAGTTATCTCGAAGGAAAAAAACGCAATGGATGGATATTTAATTGACTGTCTTTATAAAATTTGACCTGGAAACAGTTGTTCGCTTGTAGAAAATCACTTGTCGTATCTCGATACGCTCTGTTTTTCAACTTGTGTTCAAAAATTTCTAAGCGATCTGACTTAATTCTAACAAAGAACTCAAGTTATTATTAATCTTTCTGAGATTCATCAACAATTTCACTTTTCGTGAATTCAAAATAATAACCTATAACAAAAAAATCGCGTCCGATTTCATCGTTTATTTTGTAGTCAAATTGATGCAGATAAGCCAACTGAACCCCTGATGATTTGGTGAAATGAACATTTAATCCACCCAAAACACGATTTCGCTCAAAATAGTTTTCCTTGTCTGTAAAGAATAGATCATTGTTTATATTTAGAGCGACGGAAAAGTTATTTTTCGCATGATAGATTGGAACGGTTAAACCCAGTCTATATCTGTATCTATTTCGATAACCCGAGCTCGTGAATCGATTTTCAAGTCGATATCGCTGCTCAATTTTAAATTTTCCGATTTTTTGGCTTAGCAAAACTTGTGGCCAAATCCGAAATTCATCATTATTTTTTGGAAGTACAAAATCACCTCCTTCTCGATATGTTTGATACGTTCCAGCGCCTAAGGTTAGACGAATACCATTTTTAAGTTCGTAATTTGCTCCACCTTTTAACTCGTAATAATGAAAATGATCGTAAAATTTTAAGGAACGAATTTGACTTTCACCGAAAAAGCTCCATTTATCGGAAAGAGTATACTTT
>JBIIVA010000250.1:0-2916 GCA_044339705.1 Crocinitomicaceae bacterium | reverse complement strand
GCCAAAGCATCCACCGCATATCAAAAGCGAATCAACCGCAAACCATCTGCAGATTTATATTATCGACTGGGACAATCTTATCGAAAAATGAGCGCGCATTTTCGGGATGAAGAATCAGCATTTGCTAAAGTGGATGAATTTGGAGCCTATTCTGATCCAAATTATTACTTGGAATATGCACGAACGCTTAGAACCAATGGTAAAATTCCAGAAGCAAAGGCACAAGTTGAAAAATACTTATCGATCAAACCCGAGGATCCAAAGGGATTATTTCTTCGGAATTCTTTTGAACTTATTGAAAATGATCGGGCGACAGATCAGCCCATTTCGATAAAAAATATGGGAAACGTGAATTCCATTGGCGCTGATTTTTATCCCGTTCGATTTAAGAATCAAATCATTTTCACCTCCTCTCGTCAATCTGAAAATCACCGTAAAAAGTATGGTTGGACAGGAAGTTATTTCTTAGATCTTTTTCAAGCGGACATTACTGATAACGAGACAAAACTGGAGTATATTCGTCCATTCGAAATCAAAGGGATAAACAAAAAATTCCACGATGGACCGGTTTGTTTTTCCAAGAATTACGACACACTTTATTTCTCACGAGTTGAAAAATACCTCAAAGGAACCGACAAAGCCGATTTGAATATCGAACGAAACAAGATTTTTATGCGTGAATTCAAAAACAACGAATGGCAAGAGGAAATTCCGTTTTATTTGAATAGTAATAACTATTCTGTCGTAAATCCATATTTGTCTAAAGATGGAAAACGACTATATTTTGTTTCAGATATGCCAGGAGGTTTTGGGGAAACGGATATCTATTACTGTGAGAAAACAATTGAAGGGTGGGGGAGCCCTGTTAATTTGGGACCCGAAATCAATACAAATGAATGTGAAAATTTCCCGACTATAGACTCTAAAGGAAACCTCTATTTTTCATCAGAAGGATATTTGGGCTATGGCGGAATGGACCTTTGTGTTTCGAAACAAATCGATGGTCAATTTCAACAAGCTCAACCACTCAAAGCTCCGCTGAATTCGAGTTATGACGATTTTGGAATTCTCATTCTACAAGACGAAAAAACAGGTTATATTTCTTCAAATCGCTTGTTGGCTAACCGTGGTAGCGATGACTTGTACCATTTTAGTTTGTTGGATGAAAAATTGGACACGAATTTATTGCTTTCTGACTATACAATCGGATGGAAGCCAAAACTTCCCGAATTGGAAATTGTCAACATTGAACCTGAAATAATAGAGGAAATCAAGTTAGAGAAAATTGATTATAATTCATTTCCTTACAAACCTTATGAATTAACCATCTATTATGACTTTGATCGTTCCTTTATCCGAAATAAATATTTCAATCAGTTGGATAGTTTAGTTGACGTATTGAAAAAGTACCCGGAGGCAAAAATTAATTTGAGCGGTCATACGGATAGTCATGGAAAAAGTGATTACAACTTTGGTTTGTCCGACAGACGCAATAATTCGGTCATCTTTTTCTTGACGGAACAGGGAATAGAAAGAAAACGAATTTCAGCTAAAGGTTATGGATTTACGCGACTCGTTAATCGATGTAAAAAAGGCGTTAAATGTTCAGACGATGAAGATCAAATGAATCGTCGTGTCGAAATTAAAGTTTCACCGACCAAAATTAAACCAATTATTCAGCAACCTTAAAATTAAAAATCATGAATCTTACTCATTTACATTTAGTTACAAATCACATTCCGGTTATTGGAACAGCCTTTGGAATTCTTTTTCTGTTGGGAGGAATGTTTCGCAAATCGCTGGAGCTACAAGTTGCTGCGTATTTGACATTTATTCTATCCACTTTTGCGGTTATTATCGCTTACTTTACAGGTGAACCAGCCGTAGAAAGTGTTGAGTATATTTTTGATGTGACTGAGCAGTCCATTGACGCTCATGCTAACGCCGCAAAAGCAACTTTTTTCTCCATGTTGGTACTTTCAGTTCTTTCGTTGATTGCTTTGATTCTTGCCAACAAAAAACCATCAAGAGCTGGAGGATTCGCTCAAATCGTTTTGTTAGTTGCAGCTGTTTCCTTTGGTTTGGCGGCTTACACCAGTAATTTAGGTGGAAAAATTCGCCATACCGAAATAGACCAAAAAGTCACTCAGCCTAAGGATGAAGAATTTGATGAAATTTATGAATAATAAAATTGGAAAACATGTTTAAAAGAGAAATAGCTTTGTTTTTCGCAGGTGTCGCAGCTTGGGAATCATTTACGCATTTGATGCTTTATTTGTTGGGTTCTGTGCCATTTCGTATTAACGGTTGGACGATTGATGTGTCCTTAAATACAGTACAAATTGTTTTTCCAGCAATCATTTCGTTCTTATTACTTCGCTATGCAAATTGGCTTAAAGTGAATAGAAATCGGTAGAATTAACAAGATTTAGACACGATTTCACTCAATTTCTTGTTATTCTACCTAACTTTGTGCGTCCTTAATTGGAAACGTTCTTTGGGGTCGACATTGGATTTGACAGCGATAGCGGTAGTCAAGTGTCAGCATGCAGAGGGTTGTGGTGAACCTCTATAATATCTTGTCACGAACAATAATTGACAATACGTCATACGCACTTGCTGCTTAATTAACTGAATGTAAATAAAGCTTAATCCGACTGAAGTAAAGTAGGTTGGACAAGTACTTCCGGTAAACTGCCGCTCGTTCGGTTTGCCATACGGAAGTTCATCCCATCGAGCTAGTAAATGTGAGGTTACTAAGCATTTGCGAAATCACAGTAGCTAAGTTGCAGGTTTGGGTGTTCTTGTCCGCCCTGCAATCGAAAATCAACCGAGAAATAAGCATGTAGAAAGCTTGAAAACTCGTCGTTTGGACGAGGGTTCGAACCCCTCCGACTCCACCTTCGCCCTGCGTAG
>JBIIVA010000219.1:0-3636 GCA_044339705.1 Crocinitomicaceae bacterium | reverse complement strand
CCGGGAGTATGAAGTCGCTACATTACTTTATGAATCACATTGATCACGATTTTGCAGTTCGAATTTACGGTGGTTCATTTTCAATTGAAGAACATAAAACACCGGAAGGAAAGCGATTTAAACTGATGAATTTACCCTATTATTTAGGAACTAAAATTCCGGAGTTTGTGAACTATTTTTTGGAGCAAGAAAATTACAAGAACTGAAATTTCGCCAAAAATAAAATAACGAGTACCAAAATAAAAACAGCTATTTTTGCATACACAAAACGAAAATGCTCGGTCCAAAAAAGAAAAAAAGCGAAAAAGTAAAACTTAGCAAAGAAAGCTACCGCAAAGCACGTGGAATTTTTAGCTATTTAAAACCGTATTCGTTTGTCTTTTTTATTGGTTGGATTTTTCTCGTTCTATCTACGACAGCCGGATTGATTTTTCCATATCTGATGGGGAAATTGCTTGGATCCACTGGTCAATCTCAAAATTTGAATGAAAGCGTTCGAATGATTGACATGGACAATATCAACACGGTGGCTATTTCGTTGTTTGTGTTGTTTGCATTTCAAGCAATATTTTCATTCGTTCGTGTGGTGATTTTCAACAATGTAACGGAAAACACACTACGTGATATTCGAAATGATGCGTTTTCCAAGTTGATTTACATGCCGATGGATTTCTTCAATCGCAACAAAGTTGGGGAGTTGACAAGTCGCGTTTCGGCAGATATCACGCAAATTCAAGAAACATTACGCACAACAATAGCTGAGTTCTTTAGACAAATCATCATCATCGTTGGCGGAATTGCTTTTTTGCTTTTCATTTCTTGGAAATTGGCTTTAATCATGTTGGGAACAGTTCCGGTTATGGCCATTGTAGCTGTTATTTTTGGCCGATTTATCAGACGACTTAGTAAAGAAGCGCAAGATTTTTCTGCTCAATCAAATTCGATAATCGAAGAGGCCTTGACGGGAATTTCAAATGTTAAATCCTTTACCAACGAGATTTTCATTTTGACGAAATTCAAAAAATCAACCCAGCAAACGCGTGATCTGAATGTGAAAAGTGGACTTTGGCGAGGTGTTTTCGTTTCGTTTATCATCTTTTGTCTTTTCGGAGCGATTGTTTTCATTGTTTGGCAAGGCTTACTGATGACCCAAGGAAAAAATCCTGAATTATCGAGCGAAGGATTTTACCAGTTCGTGCTTTTCACTATTATGATGGGTGCCTCTGTAGGTTCACTGCCTGATATGTATGCGAGCATTCAAAAAGCGATTGGTTCAACAGAAAATTTAATGAATGTCATCAACGAAACGACCGAAACCGAAGTAAATAAAGGAAATGAAAAGCCACAAATCTCGGGAAAAATTAAATTCGAAAACATTTCATTTTCCTATCCACAGCGCGCTGATATTGAGGTATTAAAAGACGTGTCATTTGAAATTGATAAAAATCAAACCTTGGCTTTGGTTGGTGCTAGCGGATCAGGTAAATCGACTATTTCAAACTTGATATTGAAGTTTTACCAACCGGATTCTGGCAACATTTATCTGGATGATTCGAAAACGACTGATTTGGAATTAACCCATCTCCGTGAGCATATGGCAATCGTTCCGCAAGAAGTACTTTTATTCTCGGGAACCATTCTGGAGAATATTCGTTTCGGAAAGCCGAATGCAACAATTGAAGAAGTTCAAGAGGCTGCGAAAAATGCCAACGCGTGGGAGTTTATATCAACATTTCCTGAGCAACTTGAGACCCAAGTGGGGGATAGAGGTATACAGCTTTCCGGAGGTCAAAAACAGCGAATTGCCATTGCTCGAGCTATTTTGAAAAATCCAACAATTCTTATTCTAGATGAAGCGACATCTGCCTTGGACTCTGAATCCGAGCGTTTGGTACAGGAAGCATTGGAAAAACTGATGGAAGGCCGCACTTCAATCGTAATCGCGCATCGACTATCAACGATAAGAAATGCCGATCAGATCTTAGTTATGCAGCAAGGTCAAATCATCGAACGTGGTAAACACGAGGATTTGATTGCCCAAAAAGGCGTTTATTCCGAATTGGTTCAGTTGCAACAAATGAACTCGGTTAAATAATAAAGTCACGTTTTATATTCCATGATTTTTTAACACTTGAATTGTGTAAAAACCAATTCGAAAATTTGTAAAAATAAAATCTGTTGAGTAAATTTGTTACTCAATGTTAGATGCGCTAATCACATCAAAGACTCGGATTCGCTTGTTAGTGAAGTTTTTTCTCAATCCAACGATGAAAGCCTATTTGCGTCAATTGGCCGATGAATTTGGTGAAAGTACCAATGCTGTTCGTGTAGAATTGAACCGTTTAACTGAGGCCGGAATACTTGAAAGTGAAGCCGTTGGAAACGTGGTTAAGTATAAAGCGAAGCAGTCACATCCCTTATTTCCAGAAATCCGAAGCATCGTCTCGAAAATGACAGGTTTGGATTCAATCATTGAATGGGTTATAGAGCGTTTAGGAGATGTGGAAAATGCTTATTTGATAGGCGATTACGCAAAAGGACGTGACTCGGGTATCATCGATGTCATCCTCGTCGGGAAAGTGGACAAAGGGTATTTAACAGAATTAATTGAAAAAGCAGAAGATTTAGTGCAACGAAAAATTCGTTATCTCGTAATGAATCAAGTTGAGCTAGAACAATATAAACTACAACACGAAGAACCCATTCTCTTGCTTTGGAGTAAGATTTAATCGGTTCTTCAATTAATATAAACCTACTACTCACTGCAGCATTTTAAAAAAAAAATGACTGTAACTGAGAAAGGCGAAGCCGTAAAAAAAAACTCCAAAAAGTCAATGCTGACAAAGCAAAATTTCAAGATTACAAAAGCCCATCGAACTTCGCACAATGGCCATGCATCTGCAGTAGTTTGGTTATGTGGTCTTTCTGCTTCAGGTAAGACGACTATTGCCAACTCCTTGGAAAAGCGTTTGTTTGAAATGGGAAATCGTACCTATGTCCTTGATGGAGACATTTTACGTCTTGGTTTAAATAGCGGGTTGGGATTTTCTGCAACTGATCGTTTGGAAAACGTTAGACGTGTTGCTCAAGTTGCTAAATTAATGGCAGATGCCGGTTTAATTGTGATTGTTTCGCTAATTACACCTTACGAAGAGCAACGTAAAATGATTCGTGAGATTTTGAAGGGCGAGCGTTTATTAGAAGTATTCGTTAAATGTGATTTAGAAACTTGCGAGCAACGCGACCCAAAAGGATTATACAAAAAGGCTAGGGCAGGGGAGATCCCGCACTTTACCGGCATTTCCGATCCTTTCGAAGAACCTTTAAATGCAGATTTAGTTGTTGATACGGCTAGTTTGGATGTGAATGAGTGTGTTGTTACAATTGCTGGGTCATTGTCGGACTTGTTGAAGAGAAATTGAGATATAATTGCTAACGTCAAAATTGCAAACGACAAAACGAATTATTGCTAACAATGTACATTTCACTCTTCACCTTTAACTTACAACTTTTAACTCACCCATGAAAGAAACCTGGACTGAAGTCATCTCACCTAAACGTTCGATACTCGATATCAACCTCAAGGAATTGTGGCGCTACCGTGATTTGATCATGCTATTTGTGCGACGGGATTTC